>JAOUJM010000070.1 GCA_029883265.1 Gammaproteobacteria bacterium | reverse complement strand
CGGTGTTGTTTATATTTGAGTAGAACGATATTTAAGAATTCAAAAGTGCAACGATTCTACAATGCTTACCCAAAAATGCAAACAGACGAATAAAACATATACTCCGTACTGTAATACCCTCTAGCAACTGAGATCAAGCGCGAATGTTGCTGGCACTTGACAAGATTGATCATTGAGTAGTGTTGCCATCGTTTTGGCTTATGATTTTTTCATACGTGCATTTCGACCAATCATTTAACACACGAGTATTCTGCACGAAATTCTACACTTAAGAATGGTCAAATTTTGCGATCAAATGAAGTGATAGTAGCTCATCACTCTTGCAAAATTACTATTACGACTTCAATTGTAGAAGCCTTCGCTTTCACGGCTAGGTCGTTAAAAAACAATTCAATCGACAACTTCAGATACCATCAAGACGTTTGCTGTGAAAAAACCTATTTGTTTAAATTCACTTATTTGCATCTTTTGTTTGGATAAGAAAATTCTCATTGCTTTACCATTCATTTTTCACACATCGATACACTTGGCACAATCACTGCTCTAGCCTGCTTGAACTGTGTTTTCTCTTGTTTTACAGGCGAAACTGTCGTGGCTGGCATACGTTACAACAGCCAATAGACGAGAATTGCTCGACGGCATATTATAATTTCTGGAGGGAGTGTATGAAAAAGGTGACACAAATTTTATTCGCATTGTGTACTGTGATTTTGTTTGCAGCCTGTGGTGAAGGTGAAAAAAAGGATTCGAAAACAAGCAATAAAGCCAGCGAGGTACAAACCTATCGCTACCATATGGACTCATTGGGTGATATTTATCAAACCAATCCCAACAATCCAAGCTCACCGAGTATTGTGCGTAAAGATATGGCGACAAACTTTCAAGCCACTTGGCTTGGAAGCGTTAACGCTGGGACATTTTCATCGGGGCAAATAACGCAACTTCATAAAGCAGTGCATATATTCTCGGATGACCATCATTTCTATCAATTAAAAGCACTTGTCACATCGACTGAAAATTTACCTATTCGAATTTCCGCGATTGATAATCTAATTGATCTATGTGATGACTCTGTGAAAATATTTTCGGATTACCATCAATTAAACAACAGCGTTATTACATTCCAACTGGCTACCGGTGGTGGCAATTGCTCAACGCTCACTAGTAGTCATCACGCAATTCGACTAGGTGATAGTGAAACTCAAAACGCCATCGACAATATTATTCCGATAGTTGCGGCTCTGTATGCAACCAATGGACAATTGCAGGGATTTCTTGCCAACAACAATGGCAGTCTAGTGCAATTAGATCAGGACTTGGCAAACCCTCTCGTTTTGAAACACAGTGGTGGCGCTAATGTTAGTGGAAGTCAATTTCTGCTACTCGCGCAAAAGGAACAACACAATCTAATTGCCTTAGCAGACCTTATCGGCAATTGGAGTCTTTACCATTGGAATAGCCAAAGCCAACAATTATCACCACGCTTAACGAGTAGTTTTGACTATGATCTCAATGCTGAATACAATTCTGATAGCACTCACGTATATTATCACGACGCCATCAACATCATGCGTATTGCTATCGACGGTAGTGAATCGGATGAGACGTTAATTGGCACCGCTAGTAATCAACTATCAAACATGTTGCTAAGCAACAACCATGTGGTTTATTTACAAAGCACCTCAATTTTCAGCATTGATAAAACTGCTTCGAATGGCAGCTCATTACAACTATTATTGCCCGATCAATCAACGATTGAGGTGCAGCAACTGATCGCGGTTCAAGGTGACTGGGTCTATTATAATAGCGTAAACTCCAATTCCGTCACACAAGCTGGATTGGTCAAAACCGACAATACTGTGAGCAGAATCTTCTCTGGGCATGTGATCACTAACGCATTAGAACTTGATTTGGGCGCGCAATGGGTCGGCCATACATATGCAACTTCTCAAGCAATGTTTTCACAGCAAATATCACCAGCTACGTTGCTAATGCTGGAAATAAGTTCGATTCATGAAAGCGGTGACTATATTCACAGTTTAAACGCATTTGATGCAAACACGGGGAATAAAACAGCAACACTGGGGCTATTACAAGTGGCCAATACTGATTTGCTTGAGTTTAATAATCTAGTTGCGGACTGGGGTTCATTTCAATTCGCCAGCATCACGCAAGCAACAACAAATCCTCGCCTGTATAGTTATAATAGTACACAAGCCAATTCACTAACTTCAATTGATGTTGATTACAACGGATTAACTATTATTGCGCATTAGGCCTTCCAGAAAATAAACTCGCCGGATTAGAGTATTGTGCTAAACCATCAGCACCTCTCACTGCTCTAATCCGGCTCTATTCCATTAATTCCTATCCGATAAATTAAACAAAAGTTTAACAAATTGATGTCGATACACAGGAAGCCAGAAAGGGGATTTTCTTGTGTCTTGTATTTTTTTGTTTGAAAACCAATGAATACATACAAAAATTTCTTATGAGCTTAGTATTAATAAGTATTCAAAAAATACTAGATACTGAACCCGCTTTCTGCTTGGACATGGTTTGTGAATTTCAGCCACATCAATGATGCGCTGATTATGACGGATAACAAATTAGTTGCTATCGATGTCAACAAACCTCTGACTGATTAACTGGGTAGGAGAGCACAGTGGAAACAACAAATGCCAATCAAAAATATAACTTTGAAGTGGTGCGTTGGTTTTCGGTCGCAGCATGTATTTACTTCGTCGTAGGAACACTACTTGGAGTTTATATTGCGGCAGAATTGGCGTGGCCATTTTTAAATTTCGATATTGCCGAAATCAGTTTTGGCCGTTTACGTCCTTTACATACGAATGCTGTTATATTCGCTTTTGGTGGATGTGTGTTAATGGCCACAGGATTTTATAGTGTGCAACGCACTTGTGGCGTGAAATTATGGAGCGATAAACTCGCATGGTTCACCTTCGGTGGTTGGAATTTAATTATCGTCAGCGCGGTTATCACCTTACCTTTAGGTTTGACTCAAGGTAAAGAATACGCAGAATTAGAGTGGCCGATTGACATACTTATCGCGGTAGTTTGGCTAAGTTTCTCAGCGAATTTCATTATGACCATAGCCAACCGCAAGTCTTCACACATTTATGTTTCCAACTGGTTTTTTCTCGGCATGATGGTTATGATTACTTACTTGCATGTAGTCAACAGCCTAGCCATCCCCGTCGAACTTTTTAAATCCTACTCAATTTTCTCTAGCGTGCAAGACGCCATGATTCAATGGTGGTGGGGCCATAACGCCGTAGGCTTTTATTTAACAGCCGGCTTTCTCGGTATTATGTATTATTTCGTTCCCAAACAAGCGGAACGTCCGATTTTCTCTTACCGCTTATCCGTCATTCATTTCTGGGCCTTAATGTTCGGTTATGTTTGGTTAGGCGCACATCATCTGCAATACACAGCATTACCTGATTGGACCGGTTCACTAGGCGCTGCGATTTCCTTAGCCATGATTATTCCCTCCTGGGGTGGTGCTGTTAACGGCATGATGACCTTGAGTGGCGCATGGGACAAATTGCGCACCGACTATATTCTGCGTTTTATGATTATGTCGCTAGCATTCTATGTTATGTCCACCTTTGAAGGTCCAGTGATGTCATTGAAGACCGTCAATGCCTTATCTCACTACACCGACTGGACCATTGGTCATGTGCACTCTGGTGCATTGGGTTGGGTGGGCATGGTTGCTGCGGGTGCTTTGTATCACCTGGTCCAGAAACTATGGAATCGCGAAATGTATTCCGTGCAATTAGTTAACTTACATTTCTGGATGGCCACCATCGGTATCGTGATTTATATAGTAGCCATGTGGATTTCGGGCATTATGCAGGGTTTGATGTGGCGCGACTATGACGAATTCGGCACCTTAACTTACACCTTTGCTGAATCCGTTGCAGCCATGCATCCTTATTATGTCATGCGTACCGTCGGTGGTTTCATCTACTTCGCCGGAACAGTGGTCATGTTATACAACGTGGTTATGACCATCATGGGTGCATCCAAAGAACGCAGCACACAAACTGCTCATGCACAGGCTTAAAGGAGCATAACCATGTCAGAACAAATACATTCAACCAAACTTCAAGACAAAATGGAACGAAATGTATGGGCCATGTTGCTTATGCTAATTGTCCTACTTTCCATCGGTGGCATAGTCGAAATTGTTCCCTTGTACTATTTAGATAACACCATGGAACACAATGCTCGTCCGGAAATATTATGGCAACGTGGTGCGAATCAAACCATGGATGATTGGAATCCCGGCGACGGAGTTCGACCCTACACCGGATTGGAGCTTGCGGGTCGTGCAGTCTATATTCGTGAAGGGTGTTACTTATGCCATTCGCAAATGATTCGCCCCTTCCGCGATGAAAAAGAACGTTACGGTCATTATTCCTTAGCGACCGAATCGATTTATGATCACCCATTCCAATGGGGCTCAAAACGCACCGGGCCTGATTTGGCGCGGGTCGGCGGTAAATATTCAGATGAATGGCATCGCAACCATTTAATAGCGCCGCGCTCTGTTGTTCCTGAATCAGTGATGCCTAATTACCCTTGGTTAATGCAAAACATATTGGATTCAGCGCGTGTTGCTAGTCATTTGAAAGGCATGCAGCGCCTAGGCGTGCCCTATACCGATAGCGACATCGAAAGCCAAGCAGCAAAAGTTTCAGGGCTAACCGAAATGGATGCCATGATTGCGTATTTACAAGTGCTTGGCACCATGGTGCGCTTAGACTATGGAGTACAGTATCGTGAATAGTATTCAAGAATATTTTCATACCGACTGGGCTGCCATGACGTTTCACGACTGGGTAGGCTTAACAATTACGGTGGTTGTATTTTTATCAATGGTCATCGTATACGCATATGTACTCAACCCAGCCAACAAGGAACAATTCGAATCACGACGTTATATGCCGTTGGAAGAAGAACGTCTTAGTTTGGAGGATCAGCAATGAGTGATCAAAAAAATTCAACTCACGCCAAAGATACCGGTCACACTTGGGACGATAATCTTCGCGAACTTACCAATCAACCACCCCGCTGGTGGATGATTAGTTTCTATTTGAGTTTAGCCTGGGTAGTGGTTTATTTTGTTTTATTCCCAGCATTGCCATTAGCCAATAGTTACACCAAAGGAATACTAGACTGGACACAAATGAAAGAGTTTCAAGGCGACCTAGCGGAATTGGAAAAAATTCGTGCGCCATTTGAAACTCGCATTGCAAAAATGCCGGTTAGCGCCATTCTTGGTGATAAGGAATTAAGTAACTATAGCGTGCAGTCAGCCAAAGTGTTGTTTGGTGATCGTTGCGCACCTTGTCATGGCAATGGCGGCGCAGGTAATCCAGGCTTTCCAGTACTGGCAGATGACGACTGGTTATTTGGTGGCAAAATCGAACAAATTCATCAGTCCATTATGAATGGTCGTCGCGGTAGTATGCCTGGTTTTGCAACAAACTCAACACCTGCTGAAATCGATCTGTTAGCTCAACATGTACTTGCTTTAAGTGAAGGTGGTAGCAATCCTGTGGGTAGAAATCTTTTTGTTAACAAAGGCTGCGCCGGTTGTCATGGCATGGATGGCAAAGGGCTTGAAATGATGGGCTCGGCGAACCTCACAGATAAAATATGGCGTTTTTCACCGGTGACTAAAGACAGTGTTAAACACACCATTTCTCATGGTGTCAATAATGCGATGGACAAAAATACTCGCAACGCAGTAATGCCCAGTTTTGCACAACAACTGAGTGACGCTGAAATTAAGAAATTGGCTGTTTATGTTCACCAGCTTGGCGGTGGCAAATAGTCATATTTGTAAACTTTTGATACAGCGTGCTCGATTCGAGCCGCTGTGTTTCTAATGTTATCAAAGGAGAATGTTTATGGACGCAGTTGCAATTGGCGCTATCATTACGGTTGTTACATCCATCGGAATTATCATTTTTCTTGCCATTCGCATTCGTAATTTAATGAATCAGAAAAAATAGTTTCAATGGAAAGCAAGGATAGCGCTCACATCGATCAAAGTGGAATTGATTCTCTTTATGCAGAAATTGACTATTGGCATGTCAATACGGGTGAACAAACCATTCACGCCAAACGTATGCCGGGACGCTTTCGCACGATCAAGTGGATCACCTCCAGTGTTTGGATACTTTTTTTCCTAGGCCCTTATTTACGTTGGAATGGCCAACAAGCCGTTTTGTTTGATATTGCCGGTCGTCAGTTTCACATTTTTAATCTAACCATTCTGCCCCAGGACATTTGGATGCTCGCCCTGGTGCTATTGTTTTTTTCGTTGTTGCTCGCGGCGGTCACGTCAATTGCAGGGCGAGTATATTGTGGCTATTTTTGTTTTCAAACCGTGTGGACAGATGTGTTTATTTGGTTGGAAGAAAAACTGGAAGGTCACCCGAGTAAGCGCATGAAATTGGACAAAGCGCCGTGGAATTTTTATAAAATCCGCATTAAAACCATTAAACATATACTCTGGTTAGTCATCGGTGTACTAACGGGCATTAGTTTCACACTATGGTTTGCTGATGCATATACCATGTGGGCCAGCTACTTTTCTTTTGACGCTCCTATGGTTGCATGGATCACAGTTGGCACATTTACTTTTTTTACCTACTTATTTGCCGGTCATATGCGAGAACAAGTGTGCTTTTGGTTATGCCCTTATGCGCGCATTCAAGGGGTGATGGCCGATGCAACAACCATTATGCCCACTTATGATTTGGCCCGAGGCGAACCTCGTGGGAAATTGAAGAAAAAAAGTGTCACCGAAGGTGGCCAACAGGGCGACTGTATTGATTGCAAACAATGCGTAGCTGTTTGTCCCACCGGTATTGATATACGTAACGGTCAACAAGAAGGCTGTATCACCTGCGCACTTTGTATTGATGCTTGTGATGCGGTTATGGATAAAATAAGCCGACCTCATGGTTTGATTCGTTATGCATCACTCAAAGAATTGGATGGTGCGCCTGCACTACCGCTTTATAAGCGACCACGCGTCATTGTCTATTTTAGTTTTCTGGCGTTGATACTTGCGGGACTGATTTATGGGATAACCCATTTAGGTTTTCTCGAATTAAAAATTCTACATGAGCGCCAACCGCTATATGTGCAACAAAGCGATGGTTCAATTCAGAATAAATATGTGCTTAAGATTCTCAACAAAACAGATCAAGTCATGTCTGTGAACGTGAGTGCAACAGGATTAGAGCAGCTAGAGTTACAGGGTGTTGAAAGCGCTTTCCAACTCTCCCCAGGACGGGTCAATGCGTTTACGGTGTTTATTCGCGTTGCACCCGAGCATATTCATCAAGGACGTACTGCAGTGGATTTTGTGGTTCACGATATTAATCAGCCCGATATTCGTGTGAACTACCAAAGCATGTTTTTTGCGCCTAATCCACCATAAACCCCAACACAAGGAATGTGAAAATGAGTCGACCTAAAATACTTTGCGTCAGCAAAACCATTAGTCAAGACAATAAAAATGCCTGGGGCAATCCTTGGGTGTTTGCGATTGCTGGAACCATGGCAACCTTTATCATCGTCAATATCATTTTTGTTATTACTGCATTCGTTACCAACCCAGGACTAGTAGTGGAAGATTATTATGAAAAAGGTCGTGAGTATGAAAAAAATGCACTAAAAATGTTGGCCGCAACTCAAGCAACCCGCCACTGGGAAACCAAATTGGATATGCCGAAAATCATCAACCTGAAGGAAAAAATATTCGTGACATTTACAGCGGTCGATGAACTCGGTTTGCCTGTGCGTGATGCACAAGCAACTCTAGTCGCCTATCGCCCCTCAGATGCAGCCGCAGATATTCAACTACCCATGCAAGAAATCGCACCTGGCCTATTTCAAACCGCTTTAACATTGCCGCTAAAAGGTCTTTGGGATATTCGTATTATCCTGCATCATCATTCAGACAAGTTGGAAATTGAAAAACGAATTTCAGTAAAAGCGTAGTTGCGTCAAGACCATGTCCAACACCTCCACTACTTCCACTGACCCAAGCTGTTTCCATTGCGGTCAACGCATTACTAGCCACGCCATTCACAGTGAAGTCAAACAACAAACTCAAATGTTCTGTTGCCAAGGGTGCGCCTCTGTGTGTCAACTCATTCACCAGTCCAAGCTTGAACATTTTTACCAGTTGGCAAAACAACAACCCGCTCGTTCGCCTGCCACGCCCAAGCAAACCCAATTAGGATTTTATGATCTCGACGAGGTTCAAGCCGAGTTTGTTCCAACGTTAACGGATGAACGAGAGATTCAATTGCTTATCGCCGACACTCATTGTGCAGCCTGTGTCTGGCTAATTGAGCGTTTATTGAAAAATACTAAGGGCGTTATTTTAGCGCAGCTTAACTTAAGTCAAAAACGCCTCAAACTGAAATGGCACAATTCACAAATTCAACTGTCACAACTCATGCAGATCTTACAAGATATCGGTTATAGCAGTGTTCCTTATAACCCACTCGATGCAAGCAAACATTATCAGCAAGCGAACCGTCGCTTGTTATTTCGTTTGGCGTTTGCGGGTTTTTGTATGATGAATTTATTATGGGTGTCAATTGCACTTTACAGTGGCGCAGACCAAAGTGAGTTTAGACACTTATTTCATTGGATTGGATTTCTCTTAGCCACACCTACACTTTTGTATTCGGGTTATCCATTTCTACGCGGTGCATGGAAAGGCTTGCTCCGTCGGCAGGCCAGTATGGATTTACCCATTGCGCTCGGTGCATGTACCACCTATCTTTATTCCGTTTATGTTACCCTTACTCAATCAACCCACGCAGATGTGTATTATGACACGGTGGTAAATTTTCTATTTGTGATTCTAGTGGGTCGTTACTTGGAATCGATTTCTAAACGCAAAGCACTGCAGTCCAGCCAACAACTCATCGATTTACAACCTAGAGGTGCTACAGTTTTGACTGAGCACGGCGAACAACAAACACCGATTCGCGCCATTAACATTGGCGATATTATTTTGGTAAAACCCGGTGAACGCTTAGCTATTGACGGTACGGTGAGTCACGGTCAATGCCATATTGATGAAGCGATGTTAACCGGAGAATCTCGTCCAGTAGCAAAAACTGAAGGTGACCAGGTATTCGCCGGCACCTTATGTATGGATGGTGCTATTCAAATTCGTGTCAGTTCAACCTTACAACAAACAGCACTCGGTCGAATTATTAATCTGATTAATGATGGCCAAAATTGCAAACCACCTATTCAACATTTAACCGATCGTTTTGTTCCTTGGTTTGTTTCAATTATTTTAGCACTAGCCATGATTACTTTTTTTTGGTGGTGGCCTACCGATTTGCAAACCGCCATCATGGCTGCCGCTTCGGTACTTATCATTACCTGTCCTTGCGCGTTTGGTTTGGCAACACCTATGACAATTGCCGTTGCTAGCGGAGTCGCTGCACGGGAAGGTATTTTAGTGAAATCTGCATCTGTATTTGAAACGCTACCAAAAATTCGTCATTTTGTGTTTGACAAAACCGGCACTTTGACCCAAGGTAAATTTCGCGTAGAAAAAATTATATGCAATGCTGACATATCTCAACCAGAACTGTTGAGCTGGGCAGCCGCTGTGGAAGCTTATGCTGAACATAGTATTGCCAAAGCCATTGTCAACAGTGCTCGTGAAACCGGGGTCATGCTCGAACATTTAAAAGTTAAACAATTTCATTCGCAAGCCGGCCTCGGTATTCGCGCAGAAATTGACTCCACGCCTATCTGCATAGGTAACTTGCAATGGATGCAATTAAACGAAATCACCATTGATCCTTTATTGCACGCCCAAGCGCAAACCCAAACAGCTAACGGCAACACTGTTGTATACATTAGTCTCGAACAACAACATGTCGGTGTAATTTTTGTATCGGATTTACTACGTCCCGATGCCCTATCCAGCCTTGCACAGTTACAAGCTGCAGGTAAAAAATTAGAAATTCTTTCCGGCGATCAAACGCCCGTCGTGGCGCATATTGCTGACCGACTAGGCAATATTGCTTTTCATGCGCAAATGCTACCACAACAAAAAGAAAAACATATTCGTCATTTAATGAAAACAGGGCCAGGCGTTGTGATGTTTGGTGATGGCGTAAATGATGCGCCTGCGCTGGCACGGGCAAGCATAGGTGTGGCTTTTTCATCGGGCACCGATTTGGCGGGTGATAGTGCTGATGTTATTTTTATTCAACACGAACTCAGTCAAGTGAATAAACTATTAGAAATTTCACAGCAAAGTTTGCGCATTATAAAACAAAATATTGGAATTTCGATTATCTACAATTTGATTACCATTCCATTGGCGATGATGGCTTATGTTAGCCCCCTATTCGCAGCGATTGCAATGCCCATAAGCTCTTTAGCCGTTATAGCGAATGCAGGTCGCTTGCAAAACTTATTTAGAAAAAGCAATAAATTGGCACTTGTAGAAGACACATCAACAAATCTGTTACCAACAGCCCCACTTAATCAATCAATGGAGGTGCAACCATGGAAGTAATTTATGGTTTGATTCCAGGCATGATCATCTTAGGATTAATCATGGTGGGCATTCTTGTATGGTCAGTTAAACAAGGTCATTACGATGATCTAGAGGGTGAAGCCAGTCGAATTTTATTTGATGACGACGAAGACCTAATGCCATTTCACAAAGACAAAATAACGGATTCAAGCACGAAAAAATCCATCAATCTCGACTAACAAAACACTCGTTATTTGCATTTTGACGATGCTATATCAGATCTAATAAATATTGCCTATAAGCCGAAGGATAAACTTACCTTTATATTACAGTTTTTTCTTATAGGTCATTGATTTATTATCGATAAGTAGAATTTCGCATCACCCTGGTGCATTTATGAACTTATGTAATAAAAGTCTATTCCGATAGCAAAGCATAGGCTTGTTCACCATAGGTTCTTCGTATGAGCTTCGAATTTCCAGTCAACGTTGATCAGGAGTTTCTACATCAATTTCGTGAGGAGTTGCAGTGGACCAATCAGGAATTGGAGATGCTTGCCATTGATTTAGAGCGTCATCCAGAAAACATGCAAAATGTCGAAAAACTTAGACTCATTATTCATGAATCCTGGATGAATTCCGTCAAACTCGAACTCACACCACTATCAGAAAGCCTAAGTGACACACTTATGGCGCTAGATTTGCTATTGGATTGGCAAGTGTATCCACTGCGCATGACTGAGTTCTTGCTGAGCATGGTTGATCGCCTCATGCTAATTGCCCACGAGGTCGAAGAACACCAGTTCATCGATATGCGTAAAACCCAGGCCATACTTGTTGCTTTGCAATATATTATCCTAGCCCAAAACAGCCAACAATTTTCTCACGGAATCGAAGATGCAATTATAGCCATCAACCAAGATTTGAATGTTATCCATGAAACCGTGTTTACTGATGACGATATTGTTTTATTTGGAGATGACGAATCCGCGTCACAGATTGATACGAAAGGCCCAGAAATTTTTGTTCCGAATGTTAGCTTAAACCCACTGGAGCAGGCGCGTGATTTTATCAAGAACCAAAGCAATAAAGACTGTGTCATGATGCTCAGTACAATTTCCGACAATGCCACCCAATATCATCAATCGCATACACAATTTGTTCTCGAGCTAGCCTTGATGGTTAACTTTATCGCCAAACAAGTCGTTGACCCAGTTTCAATTTATCGTGGTATTTGCCTACATGATATTGCACTGGCGACCCACCCCGAACTACTCAATAAAAAGACAAAACTTAGCGCAAGTGAAATAAATGAACTCAAACAACACCCGCTACACGGCTCGAAAATAGTACAAGAGCTAAGCTACTCAGATGAAACAGAGCTGTTAGTACTACACCATCATGAGCACTTGGATGGCAGCGGTTACCCATTTGGTTTGCAAAAAGATAATATTAGTGAACAAGGCAAGCTTGCTGCTATTGTCGATTCATTTCATGAAGCTATGGAGAAAAATGCTCATCTAAGTCTGAAAAAACAAATTCTTCGCGGCCTCTATGATATTCATCAACACGCAGGACGTTTCTACGACCCCACGTGGGCAAAACTTTTTAGTGATGCCTTACGCGAATATTGGGTACCGGATTTAGCCAATAGATTTCGTCAAGCAAGCTAGCTTTTTTTAGCGCTCATCGCAACCGGAGTCAGGGTTAACGGTTTGAGAATTTGCTCAAATCTAGACGGTTTCACATATTGCAAAACGTCTTGTTCCTTTTCACTCAATAACACATCCAAACCAAGATCTGGATAGAGCCAATGTGCTTTATCTTCATTTTCATTAATGGTCTGACGAGGAACCCCAAATGCGCGTTCGACTTGTAAAGGTTTCAAACTGATGGATGGCAAATAAGTAATACTTGCGACGGGTGTTTGCCGCGTTAAATGTAAATCTGCTGTGCTAAGGCTTACTTTGTTACTGCCACTGCCCAAGGTGCTAATACGAGCGCCACGTGCATAGATTTCAGCTAACTGTGCTTGACTCATATCCATTACTAAAACCATTTTAGCACTTAAGCCGGCCAATTCGACTTTGTCAAAATAGGCCTCCATGGAATATACGTTCTCATCACGCCGAAACAAACTGACTTCCGCATCACCTTGAAAGCGTTGTTCCGCAACACCAAGCGTTGTTTGTCCTAAGGTTAAGCCAAAAACACGAATGCTATCTCCTATTGGTTCAATTTGCCATGGCAATAAGGCTATCTCGTCAACATCTCCCCTAGGCATTAATAATGCAATGACTATCATGAGCAAACTGACCAATAAAACCCCTAATGCGGTTTTCAATGTTTTAGCTCCCTATAGCGTAAAGACATCATAATTTGTTGCAAAGATAAGGCCCGTGGAAACAAACCTCAGCTATAGCACTGCTTTTATTATCGGCTTACTCGGTGGAGGTCATTGCATTGCCATGTGCGGCGGCATAGTAAACAGTTTGAGTTTTTCTTTAACGGCGCATCAGTCGACATCACGGCTGGCGCTCATGCAATTGCTTTTTAATATCGGGCGTATTAGCAGCTATGTTGGCATTGCTTTATTATTGGCCTTATTATTTTCACCGTTACAAAAACAGTTTTTTGAAATTACCTGGGCGGCAAGAATTCTGGCAGGTGTGCTACTAATACTAATGGGATTAAACCTAATGGGGTTAAGCTCATCAATTCGTCGTCTTGAGCAATTGGGTCAATTTGTCTGGAAACCTTTATCCGTTCTAGCAAAAAATATTTTGCCAGCGAAACAACCTCATCAAGCGTTTCTGCTCGGAACGATTTGGGGCTGGTTACCTTGCGGCATGGTTTATAGTGTTTTAAGTTGGTCGATTTTACAAACTCATTGGCAACAAAGTGCGCTATTAATGTTATGTTTTGGCCTTGGCACATTGCCCAGTATGTTTGCCACTGGTTATTTTTCAGTATCTATGAAAGCCATGATGCAAAAAACGAGTATACGCCGATTTGCCGGTGGATTTATTGTCTTATTTGGTGTTTGGACAAGCTTGGGCTTGTTTTTTGGGCATCAAAACACACCTGAATCACATCTGCCTATGACGCCGCATTCGCATTCTCATAGTGAGCATTAATTTGTCGAAGGCTTATACTTCTAAAGCGCAACACCAATAATAAAGCCGCCAAACTCAATCCTATAATCATTGCAAACCAAAAACCCTGAGCGCCATACGGCCGACCGAAAAATTCGGTCAATGCCAATCCATAACCCAAAGGCAATCCGACACCCCAATAGGCAAACAGCACGACTTTGAATGTATATCGGGTATCTTTATAACCACGCAAAATACCCGCCGCAACCACTTGCAAGGCGTCGGAAATTTGAAAAGCAGCCGCGAAAAAAAGCAAACTCACTGCAACCGCGCGTACTTCAGGATTATTACTAAACAAGGATGATATGGCGTCTGCAAATAATAAAATTGTAGCGGAAAACATAACCGCTGTTGCGATCGTCAATATAAAACCTATGATCGCGACGGAACGTGCTAATTCTGGTTGGTTTTGTCCCACATAAAAACCACAGCGCACAGTTAATGCAATCGACACACTTAAGGGCACCATAAATAAAATCGAAATAAACGACATTGCTACTTGATGCCCGGCAACAACAATGGTGCCAAAACTTGCCAATAATAATGCGATCAATGAAAACATACTGGACTCAATCAACAAGGCGATGCCGATTGGGCTGCCGAGCACCATGATTTCTTTGATAACAGTTCGATCAAACCCCTGCCAACGACGATGCCAATGAATTTGTCGAAGTTGTGGATTTTTCAATGTGATAAAAAGCATTAAACCCGCTTCTAACCAAAGCACGAGTGCCGTCGCCCAACCACAGCCAGCGCCACCCAGTTCAGGCAAACCAAACATTCCATAAATAAAAATATAATTCAAAGGAATATTGATCAACACTGCCACTAGACTGACAAGCATATACGGTCGTGTAAAGTGAGCACCTTCATTCAAACCGCGCAACACTTGGAAGACAGCAAGCGCTGGCAAACCAAAAGAGACGGCCAACACATAACCATGCGCTTGAGCTCGTGCAACTTCATCCATTTGCATATAATCGAATACCAGTGCCAGTAATTGCAGGATGATCATCATTAACACTCCAATTAGCGGCGCTAACAATAAAGCCTGCTGCACATTTATTTTAATTTTTGCATATTGATGACCACCCCAGGCTTGGGCAACAATGGGCGTGATAGCCATAAATAGGCCCATTAAAAATAGAAAGCATGGAATCCATAGACTCGATCCAATAGCAACCCCGGCCAAACTACTCGCATGATGACGCCCCGCCATCACCGTATCGGTAAAACTCATACCCATTTGTGCCAATTGGCTGATAATAATAGGCACGCTTAAACCCAACAAGGCTTTGACTTCGCGGGAAAAGGTTTTAACTGGCGTCTCATTTTCTACTTTTGGTTCATTCATGGTTATATAGGCATCTTTTCATCAAAGGTTTTTATTTGGATTCTGCTAGAAATAAGCAAGCCAGGTTCCATCTTAACAATAACTTGAGCAAGATACTGGCCTATTCAAAATTCTCAGCCATGGCTATTGAAATCGTCGCCAATCACCCCATATCATTCCATATGCACAGCGAGGTTAAGACAATGAATCAACACGTATTCGATAATATCAAACAAACCAGTCCCTGGGTGCGCGGTTTATATATGCTGCTATTCATCTTTATTTATGCCATCGCAGAAGTGGTATTGGGTGCCGTGGTATTCATACAATTTGGATTTACGATTTTCACAAATAAGACAAATCAGGCCTTAAAAGATTTTGGCGCCCAACTCAGTGTTTTCATTTATGACATTTTCCGTTATCTAACCTATAACACTGAAGACAAGCCTTTTCCGTTTAAATCATGGCCCGAAACTCCCGAAGACACTGAGTCTCAGCTTGCCGAGCATATAGATCAATAACAATCTTTGGTTTACAGGTTTGTTGTTGTCTCCTAGAATGGTGTGAAAATTAAGGTACGGAGACAAACCATGAAACTGGAACTTTTAAAATCCCATTTGCAGGATATTCCTCATATGCGTTTACCACAAGCAGAGGAAATCACCCGTATCATTTTGGATAATCACTATCACGATATTTTAGAATTAGGTTTTTGCCATGGAGTATCGACATGTTATATGGCCGGTGCTTTAGAAGAATTGGGCCAAGGTCAAATTACCACAATAGACTTGGAAAGCGCTAAAAATTTTGAACCCGCTATTGAAACATTATTACACGATTTAAATTTAAGTTCCTGGGTGAATGTTTGTTATGAGCCTACCTCCTACACTTGGCGTTTAATGCATATGTTGCAACAAAACCCCATCCCTCAATTCGATTTTTGTTATATTGATGGCGCCCACAACTGGTTTGTCGATGGTTTTGCTTTTTTTCTAGTTGATCGTTTATTAAAACCCGGTGGATTAATTGTATTTGACGATCTCAACTGGACCTATGACACGAGCCCATCTTTAAAAAAGACCGATTTTGTGAAAAACATGCCCGACGATGAGCGCTGTACCCCTCAGGTACGTAAGGTGTATGAATTGCTCGTAAAAACTCATCCTAATTACGGTGAGTTTCTCGACAAAGATGGCTGGGCATATGCGCGAAAACTGAATCAGAATGAATTTGATCAAATCAGTACAGTTCGTCGTGAAGTTGTCTACGAAAAAGAATATGTTGGTTTTTTACCCTATGTGCAGAAAAAAATACGCCGCATTGCCAGAAAATTTCAATAAGCCAAATTGATATAGCTCTCATGCGTAAGTGCTTTACAAAAAGTTACACTTAAACATGTTTTTAACACTTCCTTATGTTTAATCAAATAATGATAATTTGAAGACTACTGCTATTATGGCGTAACATTCATTTTAATTTAGAACAACAAACAAGAAGGTGATTGAACTTGGAAACTCAAGCAGATGCTCAGATTCGCCAGTCATCCTTTGATCACAATTCATTATTGTCTCAAGCTTTATTGCGTACAGTTGCTGATCTCGTTTTCCAAATAGATCGACAAGGTTTTTTTCGTAATTACCAAGCAACCGATAAAACCCATCTTGCCGCTTCACCAGAGAATTTTCTTAACCGTTCGGTTAGTGAAGTATTTCCAAGCAATTTCGCACAAAATATTTTATCAAAAATTGACGCCTGCATTGATAACGATAAAGTGATTCAATTTGAATACGAAATGGAATTAGCAACTGGCTCAATTGGTACGTTTGAAGCTCAGTTTTGCAAAATTGATAATCAAAATGCATTAGTCATTATTCGCAATACCACGCTTTATAAAAAAGCAACACAAGCGTTACTCGAAAGCGAAGAAAAATTTCGTCACATGGTGAATGATGCACCTGCGTTGATATGGATTGCTGATGAACAAAATAGGGGCACTTGGTTTAATCAAACCTGGTTGCAATACACGGGACATACTCTGGAACATGAATTAGGCAACAGGTGGACTCAAAGCATTCACCCACATGATCGTGAAACAGCTGCGACTGCATGCCAATCAGCTTTTGATTTGCGTGAAAGTTTTGAAATAGAATTTCGATTAAAACGTGCTGATGGCAATTACGGCTGGATTGCCGATACAGGGATTCCACGCTTTTCTGAATCGGGAAGGTTCATTGGCTATATCGGCTATTGCTGGGATATCACTGATCGAAAACAAGCCCAGTTACAAATTGAGCTTGACCAACAATATCTAAAAAATTTGGACACTGTTTCACGCATTCTTGCCAGCACCGAAAACCTTGATCAAGTTTTAGAAAATGCAATGTGCGCCATTCTTGATATATTCAACGTGGATCGTGCATGGCTGCTCTATCCTTGCGACCCCAATGTCAAAACTTGGCGAATTCCTATCGAAGCCACTCGTCCAGATTTTCCTGGAGCGTTTGCTGATGGCGCGGAATTTCCGATGACTGAAGATGTAAAACAAATAGTAGTTGATGCTCTCGCTAGTGATATGCCGGTTATTCACCAATTTGTAAGCGAGTTAATTCCCGATCTCTCCAACCAATATCAGGTCAAAACCCAAATGATTATTGCGGTTCGTCCGCGGGAGGACGCCGCGTGGATGATGGGTGTGCATGTATGCGCCAATACACGCACTTGGATTTATAGTGAAAAACGACTGTTTCAAGAAATCGCAAACCGCATCACTGACACGCTATCCAATCGTCTGCTAACACAAAAACTCGAACGTGAAATTGAAATCCGCAAAAACACGGAAGAGGAGTTAATTATTGCGAAAGAAATCGCTGAATCGGCCAGTCGCGCAAAATCTGAATTTTTGTCACGTATGAGCCACGAGTTACGCACACCCATGAATGCAATACTAGGTTTTGCACAAATTCTTTCGATTAAAAACAAAGATGCATTACAACACGAACATATCAACGAAATTTTAGATGCAGGAAAACATTTACTAGAACTTATCAATGAAGTATTAGATTTATCTAAAGTTGAAAGTGGAAAAATAAAAATTAATTATACAGTGGTGGATATTCGGAAACTTTTAGGTGATTGTCAACGCCTCATTCAACCACTAGCAGATTCTCATCAGGTCAATTTACAAATTGACGATTTTGATGCATATCTTATCGTAGCCGATGAAATAAGGCTCAAACAAGTCTTGTTGAATCTCATCAGCAATGCCGTAAAATATAATAGAAAGCATGGTCTTGTTTCCTTATCGTGCAAGCCTGAACAACACTTCTTACGAGTGGAAGTCACCGACAATGGTATCGGTATAAGCAAAGATAAACAATCCGATATATTCACACTGTTCGAACGATTAGGTGCAGAAAAAACGCAAATTGAAGGAACAGGCATTGGTCTAGCCATTTGCAAAGAATTGATAGAACTGATGCATGGCGATATTGGATTTCACAGCAAAGTCGATAAGGGCACCGTATTCTGGATACGAATTCCACTACATCAAAAAGCCTAGGTAGATCTAAGAAAAGCGATTAAGCATTAGTGTTTTATCAAGCGATACACCATATCAGCATCACCAGTCCCCCAGGCACCTTTTTGCGTAACAATATAAATAAAATCATCTGGCCCTTGAATCATTGCGGATATACCATCATGATGAATCAGATGCATACCTGAATCGGTGGCTAAGCCAGCATCATCCACTGTCATGGCGCGCATAAATGCATCCATGTATTCAGCATGTAATAGTTTTGAATTAAGCAAGCCATCATAGCGGGTGCCACGATAAACATCGCCAATCATGACACTGGCATACCCCGTCGCACAATTATTACAGGCAGGATCTTCCTCACGAAAACGACTGGCCGTGGCATCGCTGCGTTGATACGTTAGAATTGGATCTGTAAATTCGCTGTTCATGGCCAAACCATCACGAATTGGCCAGGCAAAATTGATTGTACTATTGCTATAGCTGAAACTATTAATTTCTTCGTAACCCGATCCAACATCACCGAGATAAACAATATCATTGTGCAATACCATACGATAAGGATTGCGCAAACCTTTCGCCAATATTTCAGGACAAGGCATAACACTCGGAATTGAATTAGAGCATTGAGGATTACTACTCGAATATTTATTACCGGATGGAATGGAATAACCGCCCTGGCCTATATTCAAGCTCGGCAAAATTCTAATCACCGCACCCATTAAGTTGGTATCATCTTGTGCGTTGTCATGACTGCCAGAACCGCCATCACCCACCGATGCCAACAAGGTTTTGTCGGGTGCGAACAGCAAGCCTCCACCATTGTGATTGCCCGCTACGCCGAGTTTGCGAAAATCAATGATTTTCTGTGGATCGGACAAAACCAACAAACCCTCCTGATCAAAACCAACACTCATTCGAGACACGGCATTAATTCGCTCGCTCGCCGTCGCTACACGTGTATGATAGAAAAACACATAAGCATTGCTGGCAAAATCCGGATGGAATTCAATATTGAGTAAGCCCTGTTCACCCCCATTGGTGACATCAATGCCACCCGTATTTACATCGCGCAAATCAACCGTGTTAACAACACTACAAGTATTTGATTTAAAATATTTAACTCGCCCGCTTTGTTCAATGACAATAAAATCGTTTACGGAACCTGGAATAAAAGCCATGTCAGTAGGATTATCGACC
>JAOUJM010000307.1 GCA_029883265.1 Gammaproteobacteria bacterium | reverse complement strand
TTTTGAAAATGGCACTACCGACTTACGCAATCCAGATTTAAATGCAAGTGTGCGCCTAGTTGCCGATGGGCCTTAGTGAGTAAGATTTAAGCTTCGCCAAATCAAATTGGTGGGTTCCACTTGATTCATGCTGAAGAAATACAGTCCTGGAGCACCACCTATCAAAAGTGTTTCACACAAATTGATTGTTACCTGCAAACCGAAGGCTTTAATTGAACCGATATCGTCGCCAAAGTACTTTGGGTGTAAACGCATCCAAGGTGGAATTTCTGCACTACAACAGCCAGCGAAAAAACGCGCTAGTTGAGAATAATTGGTGATAGGCATAATGCCGGGCACAATACAACGTATACGCCCATTTGAGTGATCTTGCCGACCAATTCAAAATAGGTATCACAATAAAAAAATATTGGGTTAACGCTGAATTAGTACCCGTGTCGACCTTAGGCATAAAGTTTTGCAGGTCTTCAAAAACACTTTTCACCTGAGGATGAAACACAGGATAAGCTGCGACTTCGAGGTGAAAATAATCTTGCTGTTCTTAGCGAATAAACTCAACCTGTTCATTGGCGTAATGATGTTCGCTATTTGCCCGATCTGCATTTATAGATAAATCTATGTGTAGGGCAATAATACGCGTCACTCCAAGTTGTTTATTAGTTTCTAAAGTATTTAGGGCTAACTCAGTTTTAGCCGAGGCTTACACGAGAGCTGTGACGCTACCTTAATGCCGGTTTCTAAAATGTCACGAACCGTTTCAAAGGTGCCATCTTGAGTGCTGCCGCCAGCGCCAAAAGTTACAGAGATATAGTGGGGATTGAGTTTGTGGAGTCTGCCAGGCTGGCTTGGAGTTTTTCCGCCCCTTTTGCTGTTTTGGGCGGAAAAAACTCCAAACTAAAGCTTTTGCCAAACTTTTTTTGGCCTTCCATTCTTGCTTAGTAGCGATAATGGTCGGGTTTGTATGGGCCGTTTACAGGGACACCAATATAATCGGCTTGTTCTTTACTAAGTGTGGTCAGTTGAACGCCGATTTTCTGTAAATGTAAACGCGCAACTTTTTCGTCTAAGTGTTTTGGTAATACATAAACTTCATTGTCGTAATTATCTGAATGATTCCATAATTCAATTTGCGCCATTACTTGGTTAGTGAATGATGCTGACATTACAAAACTTGGATGGCCGGTGGCACAACCTAAGTTAACCAAGCGACCTTCAGCTAAGACAATAATGCGTTTACCGTCAGGGAAAATTACATGGTCTACTTGTGGTTTGATATTTTCCCAGGTGTATTCACGTAATGCGGCGATTTCAATTTCAGAATCGAAGTGACCAATATTACAAACAATGGCTTCGTTTTTCATTTTAAGCATATGGTCGTGAGTGATAACACTGACATTGCCTGTGGTGGTAACAAAAATATCACCTAGTGCACAGGCTTGGTCCATGTCGACCACACGATAACCTTCCATTGCAGCTTGCAAAGCGCAAATGGGGTCGATCTCGGTAACAAAAACCGTTGCGCCCATACCACGAAATGCTTGTGCGCAGCCTTTACCAACATCGCCATATCCAAGAACTACCGCGATTTTGCCGGCAATCATCACATCAGTCGCACGTTTAATGCCATCTAACAAAGACTCACGACAACCATAAAGATTATCAAATTTTGATTTAGTGACCGAATCATTAACATTGATAGCGGGTACCAACAACTTGCCTTCACGCATCATTTCATAAAGACGATGCACGCCGGTAGTGGTTTCTTCAGACAGGCCTTTCACATCTTTAAGCAATTCTGGATATTTTTCATGCATAAGCACGGTTAAGTCGCCACCGTCATCCAAAATCATATTTGGTGTCCAGCCGTCAGGTCCATGAATGGTTTGCTCGATACACCACCAGAATTCTTCTTCTGTTTCACCTTTCCAAGCAAAGGTAGGGATACCGGCGGCTGCCATAGCAGAAGCTGCGTGATCTTGAGTGGAAAAGATATTACACGATGACCAGCGAATTTCGGCACCTAGCGCGACTAAGGTTTCCATTAAAACGGCAGTTTGGATGGTCATATGTAGACAGCCCGCGATACGCGCGCCTTTGAGCGGTGCCTTACCGGCGTATTCTTCGCGTAATGCCATTAGGCCTGGCATTTCAGTTTCAGCGATCGCCACTTCTTTGCGGCCCCAATCGGCCAAAGAAATATCAGCAACTTTATAGTCGGACATACTCATTTCTCCTGGTTAAAGGTTAAATGAGCGCCGTTGCTTCAATTGCTTATTATTCGAGCCTGGCAGGTGGGTCCTGTTGCAACGCTCCTCGAATAACAAGATTACCGCTCAAACACGGTAACTATTGATATTTTATAAACCCGCTGCCGCTTTTAGTGCGTCAGCTTTATCGGTTTTTTCCCATGAAAATTCAGGCTCTTCGCGGCCAAAATGACCATAGGCAGCAGTTGAACCATAAATTGGGCGTAATAAGTCCAACATGGAGACTATGCCTTTTGGGCGTAGATCAAAATGTTCGCGGACTAAATGGATTAATTTTGCATCGTCAATCTTGCCTGTGCCGAAGGTTTCGATGCTGATTGATGTCGGTTCTGCGACACCGATGGCGTAAGATACTTGAATTTCACACCGGTCTGCAAGTCCAGCCGCTACAATATTTTTTGCAACATAACGACCTGCATAGGCTGCCGAGCGGTCAACCTTTGATGGATCTTTGCCAGAAAATGCGCCGCCACCATGACGCGCCATACCACCGTAGGTATCAACAATAATCTTGCGACCGGTTAATCCGCAATCTCCCACAGGGCCGCCAATAACGAAACGACCGGTTGGGTTAATGTGATATTTAGTCTTATCGTTTAACCATTCACCCGGTAAGACCGGCTTGATAATTTCCTCCATTACTGCTTCGCACAGATTGCCGTGTGAAATTTCCGGATCGTGTTGCGTCGACAATACCACCGCATCAATTCCGACGGGTTTGCCGTCCTCATATAAAAAAGTCACCTGACTTTTAGCATCGGGACGTAACCAAGGCAAAATACCATTTTTACGCACGTCGGCTTGACGTTTAACCAAACGATGAGCATAAGTGATGGGTGCAGGCATGAGAACGTCGGTTTCATTTGAAGCATAGCCAAACATTAAACCTTGGTCACCTGCGCCTTGCTCATGGTCATTGGTTTCATCAACGCCTTGAGCAATATCCGCCGATTGTTTGTCAATCGAAGTCAAAACCGCGCAAGATTCCCAATCAAATCCCATATCGGAGTGATTGTAACCAATGTTTTTAACGGTTTGACGTACGATGTCTTGCATGTCAACCCAGGCGCTGGTAGTGATTTCTCCAGACAAAATAACCATGCCTGTATTCACTAAGGTTTCACAGGCCACCCGGGCGTTTTTATCTTGTGTGAGTATGGCGTCCAATACCGCATCCGAAATCTGGTCAGCGACTTTATCCGGATGCCCTTCAGAGACCGACTCTGATGTAAACACTAAGTTTTTTCCCATTCTGGTTCCTCTATGATCCATTGACTAATTTGGGTATAAACGTACAATTTTACATTATATGCAAAACTTATACAGGGTTTTTGCTACAATTCCGTCAATTTTAAGGAGATAAAACATGGTTAGCTTGGAAACGCCCGTGTGTGATTTCGATGCTGCGGCAATCGATTTTAATTTGCCGGGTATTGATGGGAAAAATTGGAGTTTGCAGTCCTGTCGAGGAGAAAAAGGTTTGTTGGTTATGTTTATTTGTAATCACTGCCCATATGTTAAAGCAATACAGGATCGTTTAGTGCGTGACACCAAAGAATTAATGGCTCTTGGGGTAAACTCGGTTGCGATTATGTCCAATGATCAAAGCGAGTATGTCGAAGATTCCTTTGAAAATATGCAAAAAATTGCACAAGAAAAAGCGTACTCATTTCCTTATTTGCTTGATGAAACTCAGTCGGTTGCAAAAGCCTATGGTGCCGTTTGTACCCCTGATTTTTTTGGCTATAATTCCGATTTGAAATTGCAATACCGTGGGCGATTGGACGCTAGTCGAAAAGAAACCGCGCCTGAAGGCACACCGCGTGACTTGTTTGAGGCCATGAAGTTGGTTGCGCAAACTGGCAAAGGTCCACTGGAACAAATTCCTAGCATGGGCTGCTCGATTAAGTGGCGGGAATAAAGTTATCTTGCTGAATTACAAAGCGCCACCCAGGCGCTCGGTCCGAATGACTAGGTTAAAATTGTCTACCCAAAATGCATCGAATTGCTTATCACGGCGTGAATTAATTTCTGAAATCGCGCGCAAAATGGTTTTCCGCGAAGCGCGATGGGCCTGTAAATGAGTCATGGCATGAAATGCATCACAAATTGCAAGCACTTTGGCGCCATCACAAATCTGATCGCCTGTTAAGCCCTCAGGATATCCCCGGCCATCAATGCGTTCATGATGTTGGTAAACCATTCGCGCGCAATTCTCGGATTGTGCTGAAGCGATGGCGATTTCATACGCTTTGACTGGGTGTTGGCGAATTAGATCGAAATCTTCTGTGCTTAGTTTGGGTTTATAAAGAATGTCGTCACTCAATTCAGTCATGGGAAAGTCGTGCAAATAAATTGCGTTTTTTAAATCGTTAAAGTCGACGCGATTTCCTGCCATGGCATTCATACCTAAGGCCATGGATAAGAGAAATTTAGTACGGCCACGCCAAAAACGATGACGTTGATCAATCAAATTTGCCAGTAATCGCAGCAAATAATCATCATCATTTATGGTCATGCTTAATGGGGAATTTTGTTCGGTTTTAATGTGGCTACTATGTTCGAATAACTCAATTCCAGGTGTGGTTTCATCGTTCGGCACATGAAAATGATTTAAAAGAATATTTAATGCTTGCTGTGAACTTGCGTTTAACTCTGCTTCGTTGCTAAATCGAGTCAAGGGCGTGATGGCATCTTGCACTTCTTGTATTAAATTAAATTCAACACTTTTGTCCTCGGTTGCCTGATGGCTGAGATCACTGAGTCGATCAAATAAAATTAAACACATTTCCCAAAATGACGCGCAATGTAATTGTTTTTCACTGATTAGTTTAATGGCGTCTTTAATCACTTCGACAGGTTCGACTAATGGTGGAATATTAATACTAGTAACTTCCTGAAATAGTCGAGCAACATCGGTAAATAAATCATTAAGTATGGCTTTGTTAGCAG
>JAOUJM010000069.1 GCA_029883265.1 Gammaproteobacteria bacterium | reverse complement strand
TTCACAGCCTAGTTTCCCATTTTTAAAGAAACTACCGAATCGTGACACAGGTGGTTTTTGAGGTCAAGAATAATTAAAAAAAAATTGAACTTTGGTAAATATACGAAATTACAAAACATTTCTTAGTAATCATATGTAACAAAAACATATAAGTTTGCTCAGAAATAAAAATAAAATTGAAACATTTTTGCGAAGTCCGTTAAACTTTATCAAACAAATTTCTCGGATGAAACAAAAAATGGCAATCCCTAAACGTGAAGCTGCAGTATATTTATTAATAGCTTTCGGTTCTCTATTAATGATTTCTTATGTACCACACATGTTCCTTGATGGGCTTATAGAAGATTCGCTTAAAAAGAAAATTACAATTTTTTTGACGATTAGTTGGGCAATTGGCTTGACAATTTTGGGTTGGGATATAGTGAGAAAACGCAGCGGTAAAAAAGGATTATTTAAAAATTCTTAATTCGGATTTTATAGTATCGAATGCTGACTGGGACTCAAATTGGCCTTTATGGAATACAAACTGCTTACGCTTTCCAGACATATCCAAGCCTACTAAGCCAAAGCTTTTTCCGGCAAAATCAGCAAAAAAACGCACATCTTTAACCAAATCTATCGCATCACCATTTTTCAAATTTAAATGCACAGCTTTCTTTGAAACCACTAGTTTTACTGGTGCGCTCGCTAAAAGCATCAAACGTGTTTTAAATATTCGATTGAATGCAATTAAAAAGATAAATGTCGTTAAAAAAATTAGCAAGTATGTAAACGACTGATTGCCGCTATACCAGAGCTGCGAAGCCACAAGCGCCAAAATTAGTAGCGTCGGGATGTATAGAATCAAATCCCAAACCATACCTTTTTTATCTTGAACCAATAAATATTCAGAGCTCTTCAAAGACATGGCAATTAACTGGCTTCTTCCGCTTTTGGTAATACAAGCGAAATAGCATAATCCATTTCGTTATATAACATACGACCCGCACGCTGAAATTTAACGACGCGGTTTGCATCAATTATAAAAGTCCACGGGTCACCTTTGACCTGAAATGCAGTAAACGCCTGAGGGTTCTTATATTGGTCCATATGTAGAAAAATGACATCGTTACCATATTTCGCGATCATAGCTTTTAACATTTGTAATTGTTTATCGCAAACTGTGCAGTGACCCGGAGTAGCAAACTCAACAACAACAGGCTTGCCTAATTTCAAAGCTTGATCAATTGAATATTGGTACATGCGCTCATCCGGATAACGATACGTTGTCAATTTCGACATATCACCATCAACGTCTTTCAAATAGCGCGTTCGCACTTCTGGTGCAACCGATCCAACCGTCATTAAACCTTCGGCAGGCTCCAGACAAGCACTTAAAGAAACAACAAGCGATCCGAGTAAAAGAATACTAAGACTTCGCATAAAATTTCTCCCAGCCAGCACAAGTTTTAAATAGATTGTATGCCCAAATACAATTAGCGATTAGAACTAGGGTGCCAAAAATACCCATAGTGGCTAATAAAGGTTTCACAATAGCCTCCACTTCATCAGGTGTGGAGTTTAAGCTAGCCATCCCACCTAAAGTTCCAGCCATAACAAAAAATACAACCATACCGATTAGACCAATATTGTGAATCCAGAAATGAACTTTAACTAATGTCAGACTGTAAATAGGTCGATTGACCAAACGCGGGATAATGTAGTACACGGCGCCAAAGATGGCCATTTCCACCCAGCCCAAAAGATTGATATGCGTGTGGCCACGAACAATTAAATCTCCGTGCATACGATGATCGACAAAATAACGAAGCTCTGATATGCCGCCCATAATCGCACCCCATGAAAATCCAATGAGGCTGTAAATAATACAACAATAGATAAACCACAAGGTGTACTTACGATAGGTAAGTTCTTGTGAATGTTCCCACGGTGTTGACGACATATATTACCTCAAACCTTTATTCTTGGAGGGCTTCGCCAGATTCAATTGGCGGTTTGTCACGAATATCTTGATATTTATCTTTCCATTCTTTCGGCGCCCAGACTTTAACCATGTTATCGATAAATTCAGAACGCTCTGGCGGTGGAACTTTTGCTACAGAAGAACCAGCGTCTGCTTTTAGTTCGGAAAGGAATACTGCCATTTTACGAATTTGGTCTTTTGGCATTCGAGAAACATAGGCCGCTTCTTTTGGTGGAATACCATGATCTAGCGTCTGCGCACCATATACATCTTCAGGTCTTAGCAAAAATGACTCGATCCAATCAGCATCTCGTTTTGAGCCAATTCCATCAAGAATCAAACCCATGCTGGTTCCAGTCCTCAATGCTCTATGACATGAATTACAACGTGCCTCACGATAGATTTTCGACCCTTCTTTTCCGACTTCGGAGAAATCGAAAAAAGTCGTCTGTTTGAACATAGGCTCTTCTTTTGAAAGCCTAACGGATTCCAGCCCTATATATGCAATTACAGCTAAAACAAAAAAGACGCCGAATATAATAAATAGGATTTTTTCACCAGATTTCAGAGTTTGTTTCTTTTTCATGGGCACATTATACCAGCTATATAAACTTTAAGAAAAGCAGACAAGAATAATTTGGTTTAATTCTAATTACTGCAAACATAAAAAAAGGCGGGTAAAACCCGCCTTTTTTTTTAACCAGAATATTCTAGTGATCATAAGGAGTAAACATGTTACCCAAAGTGTAATCAGAAGCACCAGTTAAATAAGCAGCTGCATTGTTAATGTCTTCATCAGTCATTGCACGAGCAATTGCTTGCATTTGACCCATAGGATCATTGTTACGGCTACCATCACGCCATTTTTTCAATTGGTTGACCAGGTAAACATATTTTTGGCCACCAATACGTGGATAGACTGGCGGTGCACCGCGACCATTATAGCCATGACAAGATCGACATGCCGCTAGTGGTTTGGCGCGATTACCTTGACCAAACTCAACAATTGATTTTCCTTTATGAGATTGACCAACTACAGTTCCATTCTCAGCTAAAGCTTTTAAATCGGAACCTTTGGTGCCATCGTCCTTAATTTTAATTGACTCAAGATATGTTGAAACATCATTACGATCTTGAGCACTAAGACCTTTGGCATTAGCATTCATAACAAACATGGTGGTATCCATGCGCTTGTCAGTTGCGAAATCCTCTAACTGCTTACGTAAGAAAATTGCGAATTGACCAGCAATACGTGGCGTACCCATGTTGTCATCGCCCATGCCATCTTGCCCATGACAAGAAGTACAGGCTGGAACATCACCCTTACCATTTTTGAAAATTTGTTCACCATTTTGAACATTACCGTTACCACGCGGGTACTGCGCTGATGACATAGCAATAGACGGAATTACTATACCCAGTACAAACGCAGCAGCCGATACAGCTGTAGCTAAGCGTCGCATATTCAGAAGCCCTCCCAGTTAATAGCCTCCCAGATCCTAACTTTTACCGCACAAAAAAAACGCAATGCTTTTATGTGGGCACTCTCGTTTTTAAAGCCCTACGAATTCATCTTGAGCATTATCCACGCCAAGAAAAAGGCCCCTACGAACCATAATAGGTAGATAATTGCAACTGATTCTGTATTTAACACGGCTAACCTCCCTCAAAGATAAACAAAGCCGAATAAACATTGCTGAAGTGATTTCTTACACTACTAGATTCCGCATTCAATCATTAAACGTTAAGCCTGTCAACAAAATGAAACTCAAAGAATTTTAAAAACGTTTAATTAGAAACGACTAATGTGAAAAGCATTTAATATTTACACTGCAAGCATGATGACCACACGAAAATATTTCGCTATGCTTTCACTCCTTTTTTCACACAACGAATTAATCCAAGTATTTTACTTGGAAATAATTAAAGACGCAGGGTACATGAAACATTATTTTGAAAATTACTGGGGATTTATCGCACTAGGCTTATGGGTTGGTGCATGTTTACTTTTTGATTTAGTCAGACTTGATGCCTATGGCCTCGATGAACAAGCCGCACGTGGCTTATTACTTAACTGGAGTGTCTCCGACAATATCGTCAGCCCTATTGTAGTTTTTGGCGTTCCAGATTTTCGCGCATTATTATTTTTACCGGTTGGAATTTATTGGGCAGGCAATATGCTAGCTGCGAAAATTTTTAGTTTAGTCATTTGTTTTACTGGCATTGCCCTGTTATATAACTGGGCAAAACGACAAGACAGCAAAGAAAGTGCTCTCATCAGCGCGTCAATATTTGCAATCAGCCCAGTTGTTATTTGGCAAGTGGACCAAATCGGCGCGGCCCCATTTTTATTAATGGCGTTTGCAGTAGGCGCGTGGCTAGATCAGGCTTATCGTGCCAAGCCCCGTTATTTTGGTGGATGGTATTTTGCGCAAATGTTAATGGTAGCCATTGCTATTACGATACATCCTATAGCATTAGCCTACCCCTTGGCATTAGTTTGGACCTGGTGGCGCAATGGCGACGAACATAAAACCTCGCGACATATATATATTGGCTTGGCCATATCCAGTCTAATCGCACTTGCAATCAGTAATGGCTGGCAGAATATAAATTGGTTTAACAATCCCATTCAAACACTAGCACAAGCCTTAGAAGGCTCTGTGATGGTTAATAACGCAAAAGTCCACTGGGTTAGCGGACTTATCATTACCATGTTACTCATTCCTTTGGTCATAATTGACAAAAATTATTTGGTAAAAAGTTTGCTCGGCAAAATGCTTCTCATTGCATTATTTATCGGCTTGGCTACTGGCGATCAAGTCTGGGCAACCTTTGCCTTTGTCATTTTGATATTTCGTTGGGTCGCGGTTCTAATTCGCGCAAGTGAAAATTCCAGTAAAGATAGCTTACTTGGGCAGCGAGGACTACTCATCGCGTGCTGCTTCATTGCTACAACAGCATTTATGCTCGAAGCAAAGGCACATGCAGTATCAAATAAATTACAGCTCTTAAATGCCGAAGATGAATTAATCGAAAAAATGGTTACCATCGCTAGTGACAACGACAAACCTTTTAGAGCATTAAGTCAGTGGCCTGCGCGCACGATGCTAGCAACAAAACGTGATGTGTTTCCCTTGGAGTTTTTGCCAACTGCAATTGATAAAATAGGCGTTGAGGGTTTTCTAACGGCATTACACAGCTATACCCACATAGTGCTCGCGCCGAATCAGGCGCAAAACAAAGTGTTAAATGATCGCTTATCTTCATTTACACACGAAATGGAAACTTTAGGTGTATTTTCTGGGGGTGTAATTATCGAGGTTAGAAATCATACGGTCGAACTTCGAAACTACCGTCCACAAATGCCCAATAAACCGGAAGACGATCCCGCAACATCCACGGAAAAAACTAATTAAAATCTCACAGGTGGTTAATATGCAAATGAGAATTTTATGAATCGCGCTTATCGAACCTTTGTACTTTGGTTGATTTGGGGTTCTGCCGCAACCACGATTTATCTCGGGCTTTATTTAGATACGGATATTTTAACATTTCTACGCCAAGACGAAAGTCGTATCACATGGATAATCATCATGCTATTTGGTATAGGCGTGGCGACCAGCTTTTTCCTCACCGTCATTATTACTGGCGAATGCGTAGAAGCTGCCCACCAGGAAGATCTTGCGAAAGAAAAAGGTCTCATGGGCTTGGAACCCAGCCATCACAAATTGAAATCCGTCAATCGATTTTATAATTCATTAAAAGTCGTTGCAGTCACCAACAATCAACCTGATGTTGATGCTTTGTTGTCGCTCGAATATGCCTTCTATGCCCGCATCAGTCATGCAATAGAAGTCATGGGCAATTTATTAATCACCTTGGGGTTGATTGGCACGGTTATGGGTTTAACTTTCACCTTAACCGGTCTTACAACCTCGCTTGACGCTCTAGGCACAGACCAAGATTTGTTACTCGCAGGCTTAAGAAAGGCTATGGCGGGCATGGGGACCGCTTTTTATACCACTCTGTTGGGCGCCGTTCTTGGTGGTGTACTATTACGAATTTTTGCATTAATCACCGAAAACGGCATTAACGCTTTAAACGATAGTATATTACATACTTGCATGGTTCATCTTGCTCCTGATTTTAAAAACACCATCGAGCGCGACGTGCGATTTTTAAATGTTGAAATCGAAGCGTTAGGCGAACGTGTCGCAGCTTTACAACATGTATTTCGCGACTCCAAGGGTTCGATCGTTGAGTTCCATGAAGCAATAAAAGATTTATATAAACTTTCGGGTGATGATGATGGCGTTTATAACCTACGAGAAACTTTGCGAATGCAAAAGTATTATCGCGCATTAATTCGACAGGAAATGAAATTGATGCAAACATTAAATCATTCTTGGTGGGTGCGTTTTCGTGATTTTCTAAAAACAAAACGAAATTAAACATATGAAGACTAAACGTCGTTTTAACTACACAAACATCTATGAAAGTTTTTCTGATGTTGCATTTCTTATGTTGGCGACATTTATTTTCTTAATGGTGACAATATTGCTCACCTCGCGTTTAGCCCAGGAGTATGAAGTACCAAAACTAAAAAAAGAGATTCTAGAACTTAAGAATAAATTGGCGTTATCAGAATTAACCAATCAAGGCTTAAGCGCTAATCTTGAAACCATGGCCTTAAGCGCCGATGGTAGTGCAATTGATAGAGTGGTGCAGTCAACGACTTTCGGTCGTAAGGATTTTGATTTATTTGTCCAAGGCCTAAAACAAATTCCCGGTAGCGACATACATTTGGTTGTTGATGCTTCTGGGTCGATGCATGGTTTATCAAATTTTCTCATTCCTATTTTACGAGTCATTGTCATACGTTCACAGAAAAAACTTGGTGCAATTACGTGGTTTACCGATAACGAGGCCCAGACTTATACGGGCACCATGGGTGAAATGTTTGATAAGCTCATGTCAGGCGCGCCATTTGGTGGAAACCGCGAAACCATCGGCAAAGGCTTTCGTGTCGCTGCACGCAATGCCCCACCACCCGGAGCCTATTTGTTAATTGGTGATGAGCCTTCAACGGATATTGTTTACTATTCCGATATTCCAAGCCCCGTTTTCACCCTACCACTGGGGCGCTCAGACCCAGAAACCAACCGAAATTATCAAGAAATTGCCAATAAAACCAAAGGTAAAATGCTGCATCTCGACTTTAAGTAAGTGTTCATATTTAACCCATATGATCTATATGCTCAGGCTGTAACAATCCGTATATTTGTACTTCTAATTTTAAGTGCTATGCTGGGTTATGACGATTAGAATTTATGCAGTTTGAGGGACCAAGGAATTTCATTACATGATAATTATACCCGAGAATACAACACTTAAAGGCGAACTGTTCAGCTCTGGACAAGTTTGCTACGACGGTAAATTCGAAGGCATCGGCGACGTCAAAGGACAGTTAATTTTAAGTAAAAAATGTGTTTGGAAAGGCAAAGCAATTGCCGATGTCATTATAATTGAAGGCACCGTTGAAGGCGATATTATTGCGCGTGAACGTCTGGAAGTTCATGAAAATGCGTTGGTTACAGGCAGAATCATTGCGCCGAGCATAATGATTTTGCAAGGTGCACGCATAACTGGTGATCTCAAAATGGAAATCCCAGATCCAAGTTTAAGCTTGTTAACAGATAATAAGAAACCAGACGAACGTGATGCTGAGATCGAAACTACAGAGCCTGCGCTTGCTCAACGTAAAATTGTCGGCGAATAGTGTCTCTAGGTTAGCAACACATCATAAGCAAAAATTAGGGCAATCAAAACTGCTGTAGTACTGGATAACAATACTGCAGCGGCTGCGATATCTTTAATCGCTTTAATCGCTTCACTTTTTTCCGGCTGGATAAAATCACATAAGCGCTCTATGCAAGTGTTAAGCATTTCCACGACTAAGACAATGAGCGCACACAAAAGTAAAACTACACTCCAGAGGAGTGGTGGTTGTATCCATATAAGCAATGAAAGTAATGCACTAAGTGCCAGAATATGAAAAACAAAACTGTTTTCTTTCCAAACAAAGTAAAATCCACTTAACGCATTTTTTAGTCGAAGCAGAAAACGTTGATTCTTGAAATTAGTCTTCACGATATAAGGAAACGATTTGATTATTTACCGCTAGTTGGTGTTCTCGCCAATATTCACTATAAAGGGATTTGTAATCGAAACCATCGCTTGTATGTTCTACAAACACAGGATAATTCACCCAATTCATCCGCCTCACAATACGCAAAGGTTTTATTTCGCAATACCAAATTTTCTCTTGGTTATTTAGTCTTGCATACGTCCAGACATCAAGGCGTTGAAATTCCCCATGCGCAGACTTCAACACATAAGTCATTTCATTTTTACGACCATTCACAAATCGGGGCAATAAGGGTATGTCATCTGTTTTGTGGTCTGCAAACCACAATAAAAAATTCTTCATACTAGTATCTGCTTGTTTTTGCCAACCTTGATTTTGTAATATGGTTTTAATTTTATTTTCATCGCCAGCCCACAACCATTGCTGCATCCCTGCTTGTACTTTCGGCAAATCTGCTTTTTCTCTTGCCCGGACAAATTCATCCAAATTGGTTTCAGGTATGGCATAAAAGAATTCCAGCCGTTTGTTCAGATCCTCACTGAAAAATGCAAACGAAACCGTAAACGAAAAAACAAAAAAGGCGGCGGATAAACCGGCCAGATAACCAAGGCTAAATCCAGCACTACATTCTGAAAAAACACCTGCAATGACTAACAACACCAACATCGATGCAGCCAGGCTAAAAATTTGTAAACTTAAAATTTGTTGATCAACATAAACCAAACTCATTATTTGCATAATCAGTAAAATCCAAAAACCGGAGTATAACAACCAGTGGTATTTGAATCGGATTAGCTTAGTCATGGCGATAAGTAGTGTTCCATAACTAAAAACAGCGACGGAGATAAAGGAGTAGGGCCAACTAAATAAATATGCAGTTAGCATTTGAAACATCTGCATTAACACTGCACTAGTAATTGTTATGCGAAACAATTGTTTGGATTCAGGACTATTGTTCAACCAAGTAAACAAGGCTAAAAATGCCATCATTAAACTCAGACTGAAAGGATGTACGCTGTAATAGAAGAACAAAGACACCTGATCAATCCAAGGCATGCGCAGATGATGGGTTTGTTCCAACATCCAACGATCAAGACTTAACAGTTCTCCACTATTAAGTAAAATAATGACCATGAATCCTAAGAAGAAGATCGTGGCGAACACTGCAAATAAAGAGCTGATTGTCTTAAATTGCTGTTCTCCACCGGTGTTTATATCTTTAAGTAAATGACCTAAGCGTGGTTGTTTAGACCATTTTCCGACAAGCTGATGAATCATGTTCATGAGGCCTGGCAAAAGTAGTTGAAAGAAATACCGCACTAACCAAATAATAAGAGCGAGTAAAACCGCAATAGATACTAAGAATAGACTGAATCGTGTGGTTATGCCACTGGCTAAGTTGATTGCAGAACCAAACAATATACCCGGCATTAAATAGGCAGGTGCCCAGGCCATAGCAGAGAAAATATTGATACTAAAAAAATAGGCTGGTGACAAGCCGAATGATCCGGCAATTGCTGGTATGACTGGTCGAATTGGTCCAACAAAACGTCCAACAATGATACTCTTACCACCATGACGCTGAAAATATGCCTGACCATTGGCTAACATTTCCGGGTGTTTGTTAAACGGCCACCATGCGTGCATGCGTTCTCGATAATGACGACCGATTAGAAAACTAATTCCATCACCCGCAACCGCACCTAAAAATGCGGCAATAACACTCGGCCAAAATCCGATTATATCTGCACCTATGAGTGCGCCAATGCCAAATAATAAAGCAACGCCGGGTAACACGATGCCAACAATAATTAGCGATTCGCTAAATGCGATTAGAAAAATAATTAGTCCAGACCAGCCAGGGTGATGACTAATCCAGTCAAATAGCGCTTGATAGGTGGAAATATCCATGATTCAGCTAGGGTATCACAGCAAAACAAAAAGTTTTGCTGTGATAAAGACAATTATGCAATTTCCGCAAATACACGCTCTGCTGCATCGAGTGTGTGTTGGATATCTGCTTCCGTATGAGCACTTGAAACAAATCCCGCTTCGTATGCCGAAGGCGCTAAATAAACGCCTTGTTCTAACATAGCGTGATAAAAAGTTTTAAATAGCTCCACATCACAACGACTGAGTTGTTCAAATTTGGAAACTTTTTCATCGGTGAAAAAGAAACCGAACATGCCACCGACTTGATTGGTACTTAAGGCAATGCCGGCAGCACGGGCTCGAGCCTCTAGACCCTCACATAAAGCCTGTGCATGTTTAGCCAAGCCTTCATGAAAACCAGGAGCAGCGGCCAATTTTAAAGTTGCCAAACCTGCCGCCATTGAAACCGGATTTCCTGATAAAGTGCCCGCCTGATAAACCGGACCCAATGGCGCAATTTTTTGCATAATTTCGTTTTTACCGCCGAAAGCTCCCACAGGCATACCCCCACCAATGACTTTACCAAGTGTGGTCATATCTGGTGTAACACCATAATGGGCCTGGGCTCCACCTAAAGACACACGAAATCCAGTCATCACTTCATCAAAAATCAATACTGTGTCGTGTTGATCACAAACCTCGCGCAACCCTTGTAAAAATCCTGGCAACGGTGGAATGCAATTCATATTTCCCGCCACTGGCTCAACAATAATGCAGGCGATGTCATTACCAATGTCAGTGAACACCTGTTTTACTTGCTCAATGTCATTGTAGGTAAGGGTGATGGTGTGCTCGGCCAGACTCGCTGGGACCCCTGGCGATGTAGGCACACCTAAAGTTAATAGACCGGAACCGGCTTTTACTAACAAGGAGTCACTATGGCCATGGTAACAACCTTCAAATTTTACTATTTTGTCACGCCCAGTAAATCCTCTCGCAAGGCGAATCGCGCTCATGGTAGCTTCCGTTCCAGAACTCACCATACGTACTAAGTCCATAGATGGCACTAATTCACAAACTTTTTTCGCCATTTCGGTTTCAATAGCCGTGGGTGCTCCAAAACCTAAACCATTAGCAACTGTAGTTTGAACGGCAGCAATAACATCAGGATGTGAATGTCCAGCAATCATAGGGCCCCAAGACGCTACATAATCGATATAACGATTAGCATCTTCATCCCATAAATATGCGCCATCGCCTTTGGTGAAAAACACTGGGTCGCCACCCACACCTTTAAACGCCCGAACCGGGGAGTTGACGCCGCCAGGAATTACGCTTTGTGCATCAACGAATAAGTCATGTGAACGAGTCATGCATCATCCTTTAGTCAAATTGTTTTGTTTGGTTTAATATTTTTCGCTTTGCTCCAGTGCATTTGCATTTTTCTTGGAGCCCGCGATATCTGGAAAGGGATAATTATATCATTGATTGGCAAATAAACGTTGAAATCCACGAGCCCGGCTTTCAATATTAGGCCGATTAAATAACGCATCAATAACCGCGACGGCATCTGCTCCCGCCATTATCAAACCAGGCGCATTCTCCTCTGTGATTCCACCAATGGCAACAATTGGCACTGTTAATTGCAATTTCGCCCGGTGCAATAGTGGTAAATCTGCCGGGCTCGCGTTAGGCTTTGTTTTTGAAGGGAAAAATCGGCCAAATGCGACATAATCCACTCCTTGGCCTTGGTATTCAAGTGCTTGATCAAGCTGGGCATAACAAGAAACACCAACTATTGCCTCACTGCCCAAAGAATCTCGGGCTTTTTTGTAGGCACTATCGTTTTTGCCAATATGTACCCCATTTGCGGCAACTTTTTTTGCCAATAAGACATCATCATTAACTATGAATAAGGCATTATATTGCACACACAAATCACGTAGACGAGTTGCATTTTCTAGTTTCTGCTGGCTGCCGGATGACTTGTCTCGATATTGAATAATATTTGCGCCACCTTGCAAACAAGCAGCAACACGAAGCATTAAATCTTCTGCTGTCAGTCCGTCAGGAGTGATCGCATATAGTCCAGAAATTCTGCTCGACATTAAGCTTGTTTCAAATCCTCGGCAGACTCGAATTCAATTTGCTCTTCTTCTTCCAATGCCCAGAAAAAACGATTAGGTATATGTTGGCCCATTCCCATTCGTCGGCCTGCAGATAGTGTTTCCCAAGTATAACGCTGTGCTTCGTGAACAGCAGATAGGGGATCCAGCCCTTGAGCTAATAAACCGGCAATTGACGAAGCCAGCGTACAGCCGGAGCCGTGATAAGTATGAGGTAATCGCTCCCAGGTATACGTGTCGAGAATACGACTATTGGAATATAAAGTATTGACCACGTTTTGTGTATTTTCATGGGTTCCAGTTATCAAAACATATTCAGCACCCATGTCCATTAATTCATGCGCGCAAGCATCGAGATTATCCGCCTCACTGCAAATAATCCTCGCTTCGAGACTATTTGGAGTTATTACAGTGGCAAGTGGTATCAGCAATTCACACATTACATCGATTAAATCTTCGTCGGCCAAATCTGTTCCCGAACCGCTGGCTAATACCGGATCGAGCACAATGGGTACATTACCATAATCCCTTAAAACTGAGTGCACCGCCTCAACTACTTCAACACTACCTAACATACCAATCTTGAATGCAGCGACTGGCATATCTTCCAATACCGCTCGTGCCTGCTCAATAATTGTACTCATGTCCAAGGGCATATAACTTTGTACATCTTGTGTGTCTTGCACGGTAATCGCAGTGATGACGGGTGCCACATGCCCACCCATACTAGCAACAGTTTCAATGTCTGCCTGAATTCCGGCACCACCGGTGGGATCATTGCCAGAAAAAGCCATGACTATTGGTACATCTTCTTGGGAATCCACTTTTCTTCTCTCCTAAGGATTAGGCTTTTGTTAACATAGCATATTTAGTTAGAACAAAGATTGCGCAATTAATTCCATTCAAACAACGGGCCTGTTATGCATAAAATTCATTTACCCTGGCAAGAAATAGAAAATGTCTTTTTAGACATGGATGGCACCTTGCTCGATCTGCATTTTGATGACCATTTCTGGCAGGATTATTTACCGCGCCAATACGCGAATAAACACGGCCTCGACTTTATTGCCGCTTTAGCCGAATTACAACCACGATTTAAAGCCAAAGAGGGTAGTTTGCAATGGTATTGCATTGAGCATTGGAGCCGAGAACTGGATATGGATGTGGCTGCATTAAAAAAAGAAATCAAACATCTTATAGGCATTCATGATGGCGTGATCAAATTCTTAAACACAATGCGACAGATGGGCAAAAAGGTTTTATTAGTCACCAATGCGCCACACCCTGTGATCGAACTTAAACTTGATCATACAGGATTGCATAACTATCTTGATAGCATCATTAGCTCACACGACTTGGGTGCGCCAAAGGAAGATCAACAATTTTGGCTGAAATTTCAAGCACAGGAAACGTTTAATAAACAACATTGTTTGTTTGTCGATGACAGCCTAGCCGTTTTAAATTCTGCGCAACGATTCGGTATCAAATATATTGTCGCTATTGCCAAGCCATCAAGCCAACGATCGGCACAGGTGTTTTCTGGTTTCCCGATGTTAAAACATTTTGAGGATTTGCTACCCACCGATTAATCCCAAGGCACCACCTAATAATAATAATAACAAAGCAACGCCCAAGGTGATCAAACCCGTCGCTAATAATTGTTGCTTGCGGTATTTATATGCCAGCCAAAAACATAGGGGAATAACTATGAGCAGAATAATAACAAATCGAGCCACAAATTCATCCTTTTAATAGTGTCATAAGTATAGCGGAAATTTGTTTTGCGTGTTCAACTTGTAGTTGCTGGCGTTGTAAATAGCCAAACCAAGCTTGCAAACCACCACTGTGATAGAAAACAACTCGACTTGCATTAGCAATTTCGCCTTGCGCAATCCTATCGAACAAGCCCATCATTGCTTTGCCTGTGTATATTGGATCGAGTAATATTCCGTGATCTCGATAAAACTGAATGCAAAATTGCACAAGTTCGACATCTATTTTTGCAAAACCACCACGAGCGTATTGTGAAAATAGTTTATAGAAACTTTGCTTTGTTAACCCTTGCTCAGATAACAACTTGTTTATTTGGATTTGCAAATAGTCCGCCTGTTTCAATGCAGCAAATGCCCAAACGTCGCCAGGTACTGAGGCACTAATAACTCCGGCTGTAGTGCCACCACTACCTAACGCCAAACAAAAATAATCCCAATCACCTAGTTGTTGCTGTAGTTCGGCCACACACTGCTGCATACCTTTTAGGGCCAATTCATGAAAACCACCCTCTGGAACTAGTAATGCCTGTGGGTATTGTTGTTTCACGCCTTGAATATAATCTGCATCATAGCGCTTTTTATATTCATTGCGCGATAGATAAACTAAATCATGTTGCTTATTATGAATAAATTGCAAACACGGATTTAGCGGTTTAGTCTCTTCACCACGAACTAATGCGATTAAATGCAAATCTAATTCCGCGCAGGCAGCACTTAGTGCATGCAGATAATTTGAATAGGCACCACCAAAGCTAACAATCGTATCAAACTTATTTTCTATAGCATGATGCAGAATATATTTTAACTTGCGCCACTTGTTGCCAGAGATAAATGGATGTAGTTGGTGATCACATTTAAGATAGAATTTAATCTGCTTTGCAGAAAATTCATAGGATTGTAGAGTTACTAATGTTGACGGTGGGGCTGAGAACAAATGTTCCCAGCGCTCCAAACGATTTAACTCATGCACGTTTTAAATCAAGCGACACTGAGTTAATGCAAAAACGTAAACCCGTTGGCTGTGGCCCATCATTAAAAACATGTCCGAGGTGTGCATCGCATTGCTTGCATCTGACTTCCGTGCGAAGCATTCCATGGCTACTATCTTCGATACAGGCGATGGCCTCCTCATTAATCGCTTGAAAATATGAGGGCCAACCGCTGCCAGAATCGAATTTTGCTTCGGAACTAAACAATTCTGCATCACAACAAATACAATGATAAATTCCTTGATCATAACATTTGTCATATTTGCCAGAAAACGGTGCTTCAGTACCTGAGTTGCAACAGACATTAAACGCTTCAGGGCTTAACTTATTTTTTAACTCGTCCTGATTCATGGGTTATACTTCCGCAACAATATATGCAAGCCAGGATTCCTGTTGGTCAACTTGAGTGACCGCTCGATAGTTACCAGTTCCAACCAAATAATCATTTTCCGGATCGTCTTCATCTTCGGCAAATTCTTCCCAATAAATATGTACATGAGAGAAACCTGCCTCCAATAAAATCTCTTGAAGCTCTGGCAAACTCCACAGTCGCCAATTATAGGTAAATGCATTTTCCATACGTGAACCGTCAGCAAAATCAAAGTGGATATGACAAAGAATATGATTATTGATAGGATTAAATTTTTCTTGTTCCCAAACATAGACAAAATTATCATCATCTACATCGCGATCTTCTTCCACCACATCCATGGTTTCGGTGCCACCAAGTAAATCGAGAAAAAATAATCCGTCGCTGTTCAATCCTTTTAGCACATTTTCAAAATAGCGTTTAAGGATGTCACGCTTTTTGAAGATACAATAACTGAAGTTCATAGCGCACACAACATCAGCTTTTTCTTGAGGCAGGACTTTTAAAACATCTTCATTCAAAAGTTGAACGCGACTTGCGACATCTTCACCAGCAGGTTTAATATTGTGCTCAATACCCCAGTTCAAAGTGTCTTGGCACACATCCACACCTATGGCTTTATTTTTTGGATCCAATTTACACCATTCAGTCGAGAGCAGCGCAGAACCGCAAAAATCTTCGCGCATGAGTTGTGGAAATCCGCCACGAATTTCATTATAGCGATCACGAAAAAAGTCGAGTTCAAATTCTGGGGACTGTACTGATTTCTGGTAAAGAATGTGTTTATCGGCGGTATCGGCCATGGTGGATTTACTGCGTGGTTTTTTCATAGAGCACTCTTTATAAGCTACGGATAGTTTAATTACAAAAGCCTAGTATAGGTAAACATCGCTGGCAATTAAACTTAATATCATTAAAATAGCCGCACATTTTGCCGAATTTAACATTATGTTGTATTGCACACAGATTTATCGCCAAGCCCTGGAAAAGATACTAACACCCTATCAAATGCAACTTGAACTGGTGGCAAACGAACAAGCCATACCCGGCAGTTTCTGGGGGGAGTCCGAGGCAGGCTTAATTGCGGATCGACTATATGTAAGAAACGATACACCGGTGCACTCTGCTTTGCATGAAGCCTGTCATTACATTTGCATGGATCAATCTCGGCGTAATCTTTTACATACTAATGCTGCTGGCGATTATGACGAAGAAAATGCCGTGTGTTTACTGCAAATTCTTTTAGCTGATCAAAGTCCTTTAATAGGCGCAGCACGTTTAATGCAAGACATGGATGCTTGGGGATATAGTTTTCGATTAGGTAATACCCAAGCATGGTTTGAAGCTGATGCTGAAGATGCATGGCAGTGGGCAATAGATCATGGGCTATTAGATTCCAATAAACAACTTACATGGCACTTACGTATAGACTGAACTCATGAGTTTTTATTTAATTAAATTCATTAAAACTATTATTTTTCCGCCGGGCATATTTTTAGTCATGCTCTTGCTGGCGCTTTTTTTCTGGAGACGGAAACCATTACTAAGCAAACGCCTAGTTCTTAGCACCCTAGTGTTATTTTATTTGGCCGCAACCCCGTTGGTTTCCACGTTCCTAATAAGTTGGGTTGAGCCGTATCCGGCCTTAGATATACACAAATTCGAGCACCAAGACGCACAAGCCATCGTTATATTAGGCGGGGGACGACATTTTCCAGCCCCTGAGTATGGTGGTGATACTGTTTCCATGGCAGCCTTAACACGTTTAAGTTATGGCAGTTTACTTGCGCATAAAACTAAATTGCCTGTTTTGGTTACAGGCGGCGTTGCGCCGGGCTCTCAGCTTCAATCTGAAGCCCAACTAATGGCAAACACCTTAGAACAAATTTTTCAAATTAAAGTTAAATGGGTCGAGGGTAAAAGTCTTAACACCGCTGAAAACGCAATATTCAGTGCAGAAATTCTCAAACAGGAAAAAATTTCTAGCATATTTCTGGTAACCCAAGCTTGGCATTTAGCACGTGCAGTGGATATTTTTGAACGACAAGGTTTAACTGTAATACCGGCACCCACTTATTTCGTTGGTTTGTCAAACAGCAAAGGCGCACAATGGTTGTTAGAGCTGTTACCAAGTACGACTGCATTGGAGTACACCCGTCATGCTCTTCATGAGATGCTTGGACGTATCTGGTATTGGCTACGCTACTAAGTTGGTACATGGATTGTGCAATTTAAACGACCAACTAAGTTTCACAAGATTTTATCGAATAACGTATTTCCCAAAATACCTGATGCTTTAAAAATAGACACCAAATACTTGCATGGCAATGTATTCATGACTGTGGTTTAATCAATGCAAACATCTAACCGGGTATATCATGGGGCGCAGGAACTTGATTTGAGTTATTTTTTTATAAAATTTTTGAAGACCATTTTTTTACCTCCAGGTATTTTTATTGTCTTATTTGCTGGTGTTTTATATCTATGGAATAGAAGGCCGTTATTAGCAAAACGACTTGGCCTAGCTACGGTGATTATTTTTTGGCTAGCCGCCACTCCACTGGTATCAAAATCCCTGATGTCTATTATAGAAAGCTACCCAGCCTTAGATGTTGCCGATCCCCGTTTGGAAGCGGCCCAGGCTATTGTAATACTTGGTGGAGGTTTACAATCAACACCGGAATTTGGTGGCGCCACCGTTTCAAAATCCACACTAGCCCGTTTAAGTTATGCAAGTTTATTAGCGCGTATAACCAATTTACCTGTATTGGTCACCGGCGGAGAAATTCCTGACTTGAATGCCAAACCAGAAGCAGAAATTATGGCGCAAACAATGGAGTTCGTTTTTGGCATAAAACCCCAGTGGAAAGAAATTCAATCGCTCAACACTGCACAGAAGGCCAAACTCAGCGCTGACATTCTAAAAGAAAATAAAATCCATACCATTTTATTGGTCAGTCAAGCCTGGCATTTACAGCGAGCGGTTAGTATTTTCAGCGAGCAAGGGCTCAATGTCATTCCTGCACCCACGTATTTCGAGGGTTTTAACAGTACCACCGACGACTTCTGGCTGACTTTAATATTCCCTAACACGGACTCACTGTCGCATAGTTACATTGCTATGCACGAAATAATCGGTCGCATTTGGTATTGGATACGCTATTAATCCAAGTGATAAATTTCACTGCCTTTCTGGCGAAACTCAATGGATTTTTCTTCCATACCTTGATCAATTGCAGCTTCGTCTAACAAACCCTGTTGCGCAGCATATTCTCTTACGTCCTGAGTTATTTTCATGGAGCAAAAACTAGGTCCACACATGGAACAAAAATGGGCAACCTTATGCGCTTGTTTGGGCAAGGTTTCATCGTGAAATTCCCGCGCCCGGTCCGGATCCAAACCAAGATTAAATTGATCTTCCCAACGAAATTCAAACCGTGCTTTTGATAAAGCATTATCACGAATTTGCGCACCTGGATGCCCCTTAGCCAAATCCGCAGCATGGGCCGCGAGTTTATAAGTAATAATGCCTTCTTTTACATCATCTCGATTAGGCAAACCTAAATGTTCTTTTGGGGTGACATAACATAGCATGGCTGTACCGTACCATCCAATCATGGCAGCTCCAATGCCAGATGTGATGTGATCATAACCTGGTGCAATATCAGTCGTGAGTGGCCCTAAGGTATAAAACGGTGCTTCGCCACAGACTTCCAATTGTTTGTCCATATTTTCTTTTATCATGTGCATGGGTACATGGCCTGGACCTTCGATCATGGTTTGCACATCATGTTTCCACGCAATCTTTGTTAACTCACCCAGGGTTTCCAGTTCACCAAATTGAGCGGCATCATTAGCATCGGCTATTGAACCGGGGCGTAATCCGTCTCCCAATGAAAAACTAACATCATAGGCTTTCATGATTTCACAAATTTCTTCGAAATTTGTATAGAGGAAATTTTCTTTGTGATGCGCCAGACACCATTTCGCCATAATTGAGCCACCACGCGAAACAATTCCAGTCAGTCGTTTAGCCGTCAGTGGTACATACCGCAATAACACACCGGCATGAATAGTAAAATAATCCACGCCTTGCTCGGCTTGTTCAATTAAAGTGTCGCGGAAAATTTCCCAAGTCAAATCTTCAGCTTTACCATCAACTTTTTCTAAAGCCTGGTAAATCGGAACAGTTCCAATAGGAACCGGTGAATTACGAATTATCCATTCGCGGGTTTCGTGAATATTTTTACCCGTGGACAAATCCATGATGGTATCCGAGCCCCAGCGAATACCCCATATCATTTTGTCGACTTCTTCTTCAATACCAGAACTAAGCGCCGAATTGCCTAAGTTACCATTAATTTTCACTAAGAAATTTCGCCCAATAATCATTGGTTCTAGTTCAGTATGATTAATATTAGCTGGAATAATCGCCCGCCCCAACGCAATTTCCTGGCGCACGAATTCAGGGGTAATCGCTTGTGGAATTTTCGCACCCCAATCAAAACCTGGATGCTGTTCGGCTAATTGTTCTTTATATAAATCTAAACGTAAATTTTCACGTATGGCCACGTATTCCATTTCTGGAGTGATAATTCCACGACAAGCGTAATGCATTTGTGTGACATTAGCACCCGCTTTTGCGCGTCTAGGCTTACGAAAATGTTCAAACCGTAGGTGCGCAAGTTCGGGTTTTGCGGCACGTTCTAAACCAAAAGA
>JAOUJM010000306.1 GCA_029883265.1 Gammaproteobacteria bacterium | reverse complement strand
GCCTCAGACTGGCGCAACCTATTTTCTGTTTCTTTCAAATCTGAAATATTAGTTATAAAACAAAACTTCAGATGTTGATCTGAGGCTGGATCTTTAAACTGAATCAGTACCGCGATAACAAATAAATTACCTTTTTTGCCTTCAACTTCCAATTCAAAACGCTTCGAATCTGTTAATGATTGCCCACCAACTAACTTTTCAAGAGGCACAATTGATTCAAGCAACTGACCTTCAATTTCTTCAAGCGGGCGTTGAAGTATTTCAGAAAATTGCAGATTCGCATATTCTATACATCCTGCATCATCAATCTTAGCCAAACCATCTGGCATTTTGTCTATCAATCGACGATAAGCTTCACCACTTTGCGATACAGGATCAACCAGAGTGAGTTTCACTACACGCCACAGCACCAAACTCATAATTAAAAATACAGCGCCAGCAATCAAGACTATTCGACTTAATAAACCATAAAACTGTCGATCCATAGTGCTTGAGCTAAGATCAATATTCAAATGTGCAACTCGACCTCCACCATATTCAATAGTATTACTAAACCCAATAAGTTCACCAGCTACTTGATTGTTTTCGACATTAAAAAGCTCAAAACCACTTCGCATTTTGAATTTAACCAGGCGAACGTCTTGGCGCTTTTCTGACCAACTGGCAAACAACGATTGAACACTCGCATATTCACCTCTGACCAAAGCTTCGGTAGATACTTTCACTAATAATTCAATTTCTCGATTCAAATCTTTTTTTAATTCTTCGAGTAACACCTGACGCTGATTGAATGCCACCACACTCACAGCTATCAAGAAAAATACAAACATTGAAAACACAAAAGATGCAATATTGGTTTTTGTGGGCGTATCCGAAAATAGGGGTTTATTCAATTCCAGCCTCTGAAAGTTTTTTTAATATGATCCTTAAATTGTCATAGTCATCATCTGACACAGACTCAAATTGAGTAAAGCCTTTTTTTATTTCATTCAATTTTTGCACGCCAAAAGCCAGAGTGTGATAATTAAGAATTATGATTTTTAACTGTTCATACTGTTGCTGACTTACCCGCTGCGATACTAATAAGAGGTGCTCTGAAATCAAGGGAGTTTTCGCTAAACTACGCAGGCCTAAAGATTTGTATTTCAAAAAAACAGCATCTTTCACCGCACCCGCATCATAGTCACCACTAAGTACTGCTAGGGCAACATTATCATGGGAACCAAGAAATCGCGCTTGATAATCATCATGTCTCAAGTTTGCCTGCATCAACATATAACGTGGAACTAGGTGGCTCATCGTAGAAACAGTGTCACCAAATGCAAAACGTTTACCTGTTAATTGTTGCAAACTTTGCAATTGACTTTGATTGTGTACCACAATATGCCCGAAGAATTTACTGCTGCCTTTAATCGACTGTTGCCCTAGCAAACGAAATGAACCAAATTCCGCTACAAGTCGCACATAAGCTGCCGGCCCTATATAGGCAATATCAGCAACATCTTTGCCTATATTTGATATGTGCGCCTCATAATCTTTCGATACGAGGACTTTGATTTTACATTCGAGCGCTGTTTCAATGGGATTTACGAAATCCTGGAATACCCCAAGAATCGTTTCCGCACTGCGATAGGGGTGTACCGCAAATACTAGATTACATTTATTTTCCGCCACTGCATTTGCTAGAAAACATGTAAATAAAAAAATAATCCCAATACTTTTTTTCAAAAAGACAACACCTAAACTATTAGTCACATCCTAATTATATAAAATATATATACTTATTAAAGCTAACAACGCATTATTTCTAGCATTAATCTGCTGTTAACGCTGCAAAAAACGACAATCAAAACGCCACTAAAATTATTTATAATTTACTTTTTAACTCACTGATTTACCAAGGAAACAATTTTATAAAACGAAATCGCGTCATTCCCATACATTTTTCCGGTTTTATAAATAAGCCTAACTCAAGAAATACGAAAAAAAACCGTTAAAACCAAACACCTAACATCAAAAGAGTGGAAAAGTGAGGACCAGCCAGCCGCTTAAACAATTAATCAACACCAATGTGTCCCTGGTGTTAGGTTTTATTTCGTTGTTAATGCTAACCTCGGTTTTGGTTTTTGTTGGTTTATTCAATATTGACAACACTCGCGAAAAACTTGCCAATACCGTTATTCAAAGCCAGGCAAAAACAGCACTTGTGTCACACATGGCCGAAGCAGCCAATGCACGCACCCGTTTATTACTCATGATGACCGTCGAGCAAGATCCCTTTAAACGCGATGAATACTGGATCCAATTCAACCATGCTGGCGCTTTGTTTGCGCAAGCAAGACAGAGTTACAAGGACTATGTTTTAAGTGCAGAAGAGCTTGCTTTACTTGAATTACAAGGTCAACTAACCGGTCAATCCATCCCTAAACAACAAATGGTTTTCGAACTGATTGATAAAGACAAATTCGCCGATGCCAAAAAGATATTACTCACCCAGGCAATTCCCGCACAGAATCATGTCAGCGGAACCTTGCAAACATTGCAGCGCCTACTGGAAATTTCTAATGAAGAATCTATTGCCAATGCGTTAGACGTTGCGGAAAGTGGGAAACGAAGTTTAATATTCATTTCGATATTGACTTTATTTCTTGGCATATTGATCGCGACCAAAGTCACCATTACCAATGCACTTACTCAACGCAAAGTACAAGGCCATTTGGCAGAAATTGAACACATAAATCTTGCGCTTAAAAATAGTGCACAAGCCTTAAGTTTTGCACGTGACAAAGCTCAGGAGGCGAACAATGCCAAAAGCCAATTTCTTGCAAAAATGAGCCATGAACTGCGAACGCCTTTGAATGCCATTATTGGTTATAGCGAGATTCTCAAAGAAGAAGCGCTAGAGCTAAACCATGACAAAACCTTTAAAGACCTAAATAAAATTGAAGTGGCAGGAAGAAACTTACTTGCTCTTATCAACGATATTTTAGACTTATCAAAGGTCGAATCAGGTAAGCTTGATCTTTTCATTACTGAGTTTGACCTAGAAAACACCATTGACACAATTCGTCACACCATAACTCCAATGCTTGAGAAAAACCACAATCAATTATTTATTCAATCGCCCAGGCCAGTTGGGAATATACTAACCGATGAGCTACGACTACAACAGGTGTTGTTAAATCTTTTAAGCAATGCTGCTAAGTTTACAGAAAATGGAACAATCACAATAAATTATCATGATGTAGTTGAAGACAATCTTTTAATATTCCAGATCACTGACACAGGTATTGGAATCACTGAAGAGCAGATGGAAAAATTATTTCAACCATTCACACAAGCCGAGGAATCAACGAGTAGCAAGTATGGAGGCACCGGACTGGGCTTGACGATAAGCAAAAAGTTTTCCGAAATGATGAATGGTAATCTGACGGTTGAGTCCAAGCTGGGTGAAGGTACGAGTTTCACACTTAGTTTGCCTAAGCGTTTGGATCGCCGGCGATAAGCAAACCATTGACCTACTTCAAAGCGACCGAAAAGCCTAACTGAGCTTTCAAATAGATAATTCATCCCCCACTGATAAACCCAACATTTGGGCAGCAGACCCCTGATTAACGGCCAATTCTACCAGTCCGATTGAATTTTTATACCAAAACACACTGCCTGGTTCGACTAATGAAAAGGTGGCAGCAAAACTAATAATTTGATTTGAGATTTTAAGCTGACTTGTTTCTACGAAATTGAATGCATCAGTGGACAACATTACATTACCGAATGCGTCAATATAGACTACTTGGGATTGTGACGTTTGCGTTAATCTCGGCTGATAGGTGATTGGCATTAAACAAGAAAAGTCATTGTTGAATATTTTTGCCAATGTTGGCGCAAAGATATCTCGACCATGAAAACTCATACTTACATTCGGAAAATGGCTTTGATCAATTTCGTATACCTGAGAATCATCGGCTTTTTGCCATAGGCGGTCGAATATTCCATTTTCCGGCCCAATAAACCAACGTTGCTTAATTTTAATTGCGACAGGCCTTCGATTACTGTTTCCAACACCGGGATCAACAATGGCCAAAACAAAAACATCTTCTGGCATATAATGACTTAACGCATGAAGTAAATAAGAAGCCGAGTTTGTATTAAAGCCCGGCACATCGTGCATCAGGTCGATAATAGGAAGTTCTGGCGCTAACTGCTTCAAGCAAGATTTAATTTGTCCCACGTAGGGACCTTGGTAACCAAAATCGGTAAACAATAAAGCCTGCATAAGCTCTCTCCCACAAAAAAAGCCATATAATCTTATATGGCTTTTTGAAAACGAGACTTAGCGAATTTAATTAGCAGCAGTTTCTACTTCAACCGCTTCGCTTGTATTTCCGGCTTGATCCACCAACTGCACAATAGCCATTGGCGCTTTATCACCGGCACGATAGCCACATTTTAGAATGCGAACATAGCCACCAGGACGAGCTTTAAAGCGTGGACCCAAGTCAGAAAATAACTTGCCGACAATTTCTTTGTCACGTAAACGCGAAAAGGCAATTCGACGATTAGCCACAGAATCAGTTTTTGCACGCGTGATCAAGGGCTCAGCAACTCGACGCAATTCTTTAGCCTTAGCTAAAGTTGTACGAATGGTTTCATGTTTAAACAAAGAAACCGACATATTACGAAACATGGCAGAACGATGACTGCTGTTACGATTTAATTGTCTACCACTATTACGATGACGCATGCTCTTACTTCCTAAGTTTCATCAACTGCCTTACGCAGTTTCTTTATGCTTGTCCGACAATTGTGCTGGCGGCCAGTTATCCAAACGCATACCCAAGGACAAACCTTTTGACGCTAACACATCTTTAATTTCTGTAAGTGACTTTTTGCCAAGATTTGGCGTTTTTAATAATTCAACTTCAGTACGTTGAATTAAGTCACCGATGTAATAAATATTTTCTGCTTTTAAACAGTTCGCAGAACGCACAGTTAACTCTAAATCATCAACTGGACGTAATAAAATCGGGTCAACTTCTGGCTCTTCACGTTTAGGCTCTTCTTGCGCCTTACCTTTAAGGTCAATGAAGTGCGATAGCTGATCTTGCAAAATCGTCGCAGCTTTGCGAATTGATTCTTCCGGATCAATCGTGCCATTAGTTTCCACGTTGATAATCAATTTATCTAAATCAGTGCGTTGATCAACACGCGCTGCTTCAACCGAATAGGCTACTTTTAGAACCGGGCTGTAAGTCGCATCCAGCTGTAAACGACCAATACTACGATCTTCTTCAGTTTGG
>JAOUJM010000001.1 GCA_029883265.1 Gammaproteobacteria bacterium | reverse complement strand
ATTTGAGCGATCCATCGTTGATACTAATACTACAAACGATTGAGCCAGAACACGAAGAATAATTTTTGTATTTGTCACAATTTTCAAACCTGGTATTAGTAAATAGCGAACAAACAATAAATATTTTTTTAGTTACTCTTGTAGCCAAAGGAAATTAGGGTATATTTTCCCCTAGTAGGCAAGTATGAAATTTCAAATCCGTATTTGTTTTTCCCCGAGATAGATTTGATTTGAAAGAAATACCAGTTCAAATTCTTGTCAACTAATTTTAAACTAGGGCTAGTCGAAATATTGTTTCTCTCCTGATATATAAGTTCTTTCATCAATTCATTTTTCAATATGCTGTCGCTGGCAAAACGATCAAATAAAATCTTTTCTTTGTGAATTTCATGTAATACTGTTCCTGCAAGGAAATCTTCCGCACCTTTTTCTGTTGAGATCACTCGATACCCAATGATCACAGTACATACCAAAATTATGAACACGAGTCCCATTACCCTCATTTCAAAGTCTCTTTCATGTTTGTACTAAAATCTTCTAGTCTGAGCGACCCGCTGCTCAAGTCGGTACCGGCGGCATAGTACAATTGGCTATGTGCCACCGATGATTTTTAAAGAGCAGTACGCAAATGCGGCTTGGGTGTCCAATTTTGTTAGGGAAGATCATATTTTACTCGGCTACCGAATTTTTCTCCATAATCAAAAGAATTATTTAACTTATTGTATTTATAAATAAATACAATGTCGTCTTTATTTGACAAGTTAGTTTCACATTGTAAAATGTACAATAAAATAATGGAAAAATAAGAACTATTGGATCGATAAAACTAGCTGTCCTCATGCAGGTCATTCAATTCTTTGAGTTTCTTATCACCAAATAATTGATATCTGAATTGTTTAGTTGGCTATCGGCTGGGCGGAGTTCGCCTGATTGCTAGTCATTTGTTGATCTTGATGGTCGTGATAACAACAATAGGAAAAACACAATGCGGTATATTGTAGTTGCTTTGGTTCTTTTTAGTTTTTTAGTTTCTTCTCCTGTTCATGCCAAACGTAAGAAAAAAGTTGAACCCCCACCTAGCAATACCCAAACACTGTTTGGCAATCGCCTGGAGCATCTAGGGTGGTTTGGAGGACCGGTGTTTTCCTTGGGCAAATACCATAACAAGGTCAATTATTCGGTTGGTGCTGAAGCAGCGGTTTTAGTAAATCGTCATGTATTTTTTGGTCTTGGTGCTTATGTAAATGGTAAAGAAATCAATCAGACCAATTTACATATGACTCGTGGTGGGGCCTTAATGGGTTTTTATTTTCGTCCGGATGATTTGGTTCACTTATCCGCGAAGATGTTTGTCGGTGTTGGTGGTTTAGCTGATCAATTCTGGACGTTAACATACCCAGACAAATTCGTTACGGTTGAGCCGTCATTCGATTTTATGGTGAATGTTGTCAAGCACGTTAAAGTCGGTGTCGGTATGTCATATCGGTTTGTAGACAAAATCAATCAACCTGCGGTTAGCTCTTTGGATTTATGGGATAGCGCAATTACTGCTAAAGTGCAGTGGGGTTGGTTTTAGATTCTGAATGGTATTTCCCTCATTGGGATCCTGCGGTCTTGGGTTTGATGTAGTGTTTCTCTGCAAATCTTTTACTGTAGTGGAAGACCAAACTAGGTCCAACCACGCTGAGCTTTCCCGCCACGACAGGTTCAGTGTCGCCTGGCAAGCAATTGAAACGAAGTCGTTTTAGTGGCAATTCTCTAGTATTCTGGATTTCTAATAGTGTAAAATAATTTGTAGGGGTAACCTATTATATTTGTACAAATAAATCTCAGTTGTGAGAAGGTGATCAAAAAAGTCATTCAATCTATATATCGCAGTGGATCTTGTTGATTGAGTATTATCTAGATAATAATCTCCATGAGTGTTGCAAGCTATAATTATCTAGGGAAACTCAAATCTTTCTGAATGCTTTTAACCATTTCATTGAATTTTCTGTCTTGAAGAATTTCGTCACCAAATTGCCAGACAAGCACAGTTTTGATAAATAGCTCGTTTACTTTGTCCTCGTAGTTGGGTTCCGTTTTGTTGATTGAATTGATTCGTTCGGATAGATGTTGTTCGAGCTGATCAAGGTTCAAATTCGAAATATTCGTATTGCCCGAATTCGTCTTTGATGTAGAGGCTTTCTCTGTTTTTTTTGAACGATGTGTTTTGTTCTCCGACTGCTGCCGGATAATTTGAATAATGTTATTTAGACCCGAAATTTTATCCATATTTGGTTTACTTAATGAGATGAATCATTGGGTGTTTGATTTTTTTGGTAAGCAGATAAAATAATACGTTTTCCTGTTGCGGTATCTAATGATGCGTCCTGCATATCATCAGGGTTTGAAGATTCATCTGTATTGTCGTTAGTTGATAGTAAGTTCTGTGTTGATGCAATTATATTTTGCATGTCCTGATTCAAGGATTCATTAATTTGGTTCTGTTCAATTCCAATATTTAATAAACGTATACATTCATCGTATTGATCGTTGGACAGTGCAATTAAACCTTCTTTGAACAAATAGAGATAGTGATTGTTGCCTAATACATTTAGTTTTTCCCAGGCAGTTTCGGCGGCTTTAAAGTTGCCTGTGTGCAAATGCAGCATACCCAATTGGAAGTGAGCCGCTTCGAGTTGCGGTTCACGTTCCACGGCTTGTTGCATTTCTTCAATCGCTCTTTCATAAAGACCCAGTTGTGCATGTACGGCGCCAAGTAAATAGAATGCTTTTCCATTGCCAGGTTCTTGCTCCAACACTTGGCGGAGATAATTAATCGCTTGTTCATAACGACCGGTTTGAGTGGCGTTAAGTGCCAAATAAAATAGCTCTTCCAAATCAACCAATGATGTTTGAGTTCTCATAATGATGCCTTTGAAAATTATTATCGTTTAGTGTCTTGCTAGGCGAAAGCCGAGTTCTTCCAAACCGCCTAGCATATATTATTAAAACCATCATGCAACAGAAGAATTGGTTAAATTATAACCGTATTGTAGGCCGGTCACAAATTGAAGATGTAGTATTCGTAGTAAAAGACAATACGTCCCGTATGTCTTATCCAGGGTTTTTGAAAAAAGTTAAATAGTTTTTCATTGTTTTAGGCAAATCAACTATGATATAAAACACCAAATAAAAAGTGAGAAAATTTTAATCAATTTTCCAAATGACCCTTACAAATGGTCAATTAATAAAAAATACTATTTTAGAATAATAAGTTGTACGAGGAGTAATTCAAAATCATGTCCAGTGATCTGGCATTAATGTTATCAAAAGACATGCTATGGACAGCAATTATTGTTGCTGTACCCATACTCGGCCTGAGTATGCTGGTGGGTTTGTTAATCAGTATTTTTCAGGTAGTCACTCAAATTCAGGAAATGTCTTTAACCTTCGTACCAAAAATTTTAACTGTTGCTCTGGCGTTGATTGTATTAGGTCCATGGATGTTAGGTGTAATGCTAACCTATTCATCCAACCTAATTCGAAATATTCCTCAATATTTCTAGATAGTGGATATTGAAATCGGTGCAACTGTTTTAGTAACCATACTACTGGTTAGTGTGAGACTTTCAGGGCTATTTTTGTTTTCACCCCTGTTTAGTCTGACCCGCTTACCAGTACGGTTACGTGTGTTATTCCTATTATCATTTTCGGCAGTTGTAACAATGGGAACGATGGAGTCAGTGGTAGTGAAGGATTTGACATTGGGACGTTTAACAAACATGGTTGTGAATGAACTCCTTGTCGGTGGGATAATGGCATTCGGAGTTTATGCTGCATTTGCCGCTTTTATGTTTGGTGGACGCATTCTTGATTTCCAGATGGGTATGGGAGTCGCGAACCTTATTGATCCGTCAACCAATACTCAAAGTCCATTGATCGGCACGTTTCTCAATCTTACAGGTGTGATGGTTTTCTTTTTAGTCGATGGTCATCACATGATATTGCAAGGTGTGCATTATTCATTGGAAATGATTCCACCGGGTGCTGGGTTAAATCAATTCAATCTAGCCGCCATCAGCTCGCAGTTTGGAGTGCTATTTATTTTTGGTTTTGCATTGGTGGCGCCCGCAGTCATGATTTTGTTGCTATTGGATGTGGGAATGGCATTTGCCGCCAGGACCATGCCTCAGGTCAATATGTTTATAGTAGGCATTCCGCTTAAGATTTTTCTTGGATTATTAACACTCGCATTTTCGTTAAATTATATCACCCCCTTATTAGGCAAATTATATAAGTCGATTTTCCTCTATTGGGAAGCGATGTTGTAAATGGCAGAAGAACAACAAGAACAAGATAAAAGCGAAAACGCAACGCCCTTTAAATTAAAGGAGGCGAGGAAACGCGGTCAAGTATCCAAAAGTCTGGAAGTCAATTCGTTTTTGATTTTAAGCGTTTGCATTGCAGTGTTTCTATTAATGGGTGATTCGATGGTCATGCAACAAACGGCCATTGCAAGTGACATTATGAGTATTGCTGCAAGCTTTCAATTTGACGCTCCTCACCTTATTCATTTGCTGGACAATATTGTGAGTGCAACTATTCAGATATTCTGGCCATTGGCATTCATGGTGATTGTGGTGGGTTTATTGTCCACCATGCTTCAGACGGGACCTGTTTTTTCTTTCTTTCCCATCAAACCTGACGCTAAGCGCCTCAACCCTGTTTCCGGCTTTAAGCGTCTATTTTCCGCTAGGTTGCTCTACGAATCAGTGAAAACAACCTTCAAGTTGTTCCTTTTTGCCATGGCTATTGGTCTATTGCTTAGCAGTATTTTTCCATCACTAATGGCGTTGCCCGATATTGATCCAGACTACTATGCAAAGTTTCTTTTGCAAAATACGATTTACATTTCGGCAGCAATGCTGGCCACTTATCTAGTGGTGGTTGCCATCGACTTTGTTTACACCCGCTGGGAATTTTCGAAAAAGATGAAAATGAGTCGTCGTGAACTTAAAGATGAAGTCAAACGGCGCGAGGGTGACCCCCAGGTTCGATCAAAAATTAAGGATTTACAACGTGAAAATGCTAAACGCAGTGGATCGCTGCAGGCCGTGAAGAATGCGGATGTGTTGATCACTAACCCAACCCATTTATCAATTGCATTGCGGTATAAGCGTGAAGAAATGAGCTCACCAAAACTAGTTGCGAAAGGTGCGGGTGAGCTTGCACAGCGTATGCGAATAGTGGCGCGACAACATGGGGTTCCCATTTTGGAGGATAAAACATTGGCACGCGCATTATTTCGAAAAGTTGGTATTGATGCTTTTGTCCCAGAAATTTATTTCGTGGCGGCAGCACGCGCACTGGTTTGGGCGTATTCGCAAAAACAGAATTCAACAAGTTAATAATCGAATAGAATTGTAGCGAACAATAATGGATAACATAAAAAAACTATTTTCCAATCAATCCGATTTAATACTCGTTTTATCCGTCGTGGGTATTCTGCTGATACTGTTTATCCCAATTCCTCCTGGATTGTTGGACTTTTTTATTATTGCAAACTTCAGTTTTGCATTAATGTTGTTGCTATTGACTTTCTATGTAGACAAGCCACTGTCTTTTTCTACCTTTCCCTCGCTTTTGCTTATCGTCACCTTGTTTCGTTTAGCGCTGAATATCAGTGCGACTCGACTCATCTTGAGTGATGCCGACGCCGGACAGGTTATCGATGCAGTGGGTAGTCATGTGGTGGCGGGCAACTACATCATAGGCTTAATTGTGTTTATTGTATTGATCGTGGTGCAATATGTCGTGGTCACCAATGGTGCACAACGAGTTGCTGAAGTTGCCGCACGATTTACTCTGGATAGTATGCCAGGTAAACAGATGGCCATTGATGCGGATATGAATGCTGGACTCATTGATGAAGCAGAAGCACGACAACGCCGTAAGAAAATTGAACAAGAAGGAAACTTCTATGGCGCAATGGATGGTGCAAGTAAATTCGTCAAGGGTGATGCTATAGCCGGTATCATCATTATCATTATTGATATTATCGGTGGTTTAGCTATCGGCATTGCCCAACGCGGTATGGAATGGGGTGATGCCTTGCAAACCTACACCTTACTCACAGTTGGCGATGGCATCGTTACACAAATACCGGCACTCATCATTGCCACTGGCACTGGAATAATTGTTACCCGTGCGGGATCAGATGATTTTCTCAGTAAGGAAATTACCAGCCAGATTACCGCTTATCCAAAAACATTATTACTTATTGCTTTTGGTTTGTTCATTATGATGTTACTGCCTGGTATTCCTTTGTTGCCGGTTGTTGTCATATTGTCGTTTGTGCTGTTGATTGCCTTTTTTGCCTATCGCAAAAAACAACGTCTACAAGCAGACGCACCTGTCGAATCCGCCACTGAGGACGATGAAAATATTTATGAGTTGTTATCCGTCGATCCTATTGAAGTGGTGGTGGGTGAAAAACTGATTACTTTGGTGAGCAGCGAAGATAATATTTTTATGGATCGTATCGCAGCATTTCGTAAACAGTATGCTATCGAAATGGGGTTTGTGATCCCTAAAATTCGTTTTCGCGATGATAGAAAATTTTCGGGTAATGCTTATAAGATTTCCATGCATGGTGCAAAAATAGCTGAGGGACAGATTTATCCACAACAATATCTTGCAATCAATCCCGGTGACGCACAACAAGCACTAGAAGGTCTTGAAACGAAAGACCCGACCTACGGTTTGCCGGCGATTTGGATTTCCGAGCAACAATATACACAAGCATCCAAACAAGGTTATACGCTTGTTGATGCAGAAACAGTTCTGATGACACATTTAACCGAACTATTAAAACGCCAGACCGCAGACTTGCTCACACGTGCAGAGACAGAACGATTGATTAGTCGAGTGCGTCAATCCGATACAGGGCTAGTTGATGAACTGGTTCCAAATATATTGACCTTATCTGAAGTACAGAAAGTGTTACAAAGTCTTCTCGCCGAAAAAGTTCCAATCAATAATATTGGACGTATTTTGGAAACGTTGACAGATTATGCGAAGCACACCAAATCAACTGAGTTCCTAACCGAAAAGGTGAGGCACGTATTAGCACCGGTTATCTGTAACAACCTCGCTGACGATTCGGGCGAGCTGCATGTATTGACCTTGGATCCTTCAGTCGAACAAAGCATTGCGGCAGGTATCCGCCGTGACGACAATAGTACGAGCTTAATCTTAGATCCAAAATTCACTGAACAAGTAATCGCACGTCTTGCCGGTCAAGTTGAGAAAATGATGAGTAACAATCACATGCCGGTATTGTTGTGTGCTCCCGAATTGAGACGACAAATCAAACAATTAACTGAACGTGTTTTGCCGCACCTATCGTGTGTTTCATTATCAGAAGTACCAAACACCGTAAACCTAAAGTCGTTTGGCTTGGTGACGGTTTAAGGATTGGATGAAAGGATGGATTTATGAGTAACGCCATGGAATTAGCCGAGTTAAGTATGATTCAGGATATGGAACGGCTGAAAATTATCAGTAACAATCTTGCAAACGTCACTACGGTTGGATTTAAACGTGATATTAGTTTGAGTGCTTCCTTTGAAACTGCACTTCAAAAACAATTTAGCCAAACAGGGTCGGTTGATTCACAACAACCATTTCAGTTACCAGACAATCAAAGCCTTGTTACACAGGTAGATATGCAGCCCGGCACTTTCAAGTTCACCGGTAATCCTCTCGATGTGGCCATTGAAACAAATGCGTTTTTCAAATTATATTCAAACGGTCAATCATTTTTTACCCGTCAAGGGAATTTTTCAATTGATCAAAGCGGACGTTTAGTCAGCCAGCATGGATACGCGGTGCAAGGAACAAGCGGAGACATCATGCTAAACACCTCCAGTCCTAGAATTGATTCGCAAGGGCGCATATGGGACGGCGATAATCTTGTGGCACAGTTGCAGTTATATAGCACGGGAGAAGTTTCATCCTTGGAAAAAGCAGGCGGGGGGATATTTAGGTTCAATGGGGCCGAGCCACATCCGGTCAATGACGATTCGCTAACCCTACGTCCTGGCTATTTGGAAAACTCAAATGTCAATACCATGCAGGCAATGGTTAACATGATCGCAACTACAAGACACTTTGAATCAGCGCAACGTGTCATGAAAACGTATGACGAAATGATGGACTCGGCTATTCGTAGTCTAGGCAGCAATTTATAGGAGTAAACATTATGGATTCGTTATTTATTGCCGCAACAGGCATGCAAACCCAACAAACCGCAATCGACGTGATCGCAAACAATTTGGCAAATGTGAATACCCCTGGGTTTAAAAAGAGCCGGGTTGATTTCGAAGACTTGATGTACCGATCGAGTAATGACCTGGCCGCTATTCCACTAACGCAAGTAGAATCACAAAAATTTTCAGGATTGGGCTCGGCAATTACTGGCACCTCAAAAATATTTTCAACCGGTGATATGAAACAGACCGAAAGTCCATATGATTTTGCGATCAATGGTGATGGCTTTTTTGAAGTGGTTTTGCCGGATGGCAGTTTTGCTTATACACGTACGGGCGCATTTAGTGTCAACCAGGATAATTACTTGGTGAATGCAGATGGTCATATGATAAATCCGATGATTTCAGTACCTAGTGATACTGAACAGCTACTGGTAAAACCCAATGGAAAAGTGCTGGCACAACTTGCGGGTGAACAAGAGCTCATGGAGCTCGGCGAGTTGGAGTTGGCAAGTTTTGTCAATCAAACAGCATTGGAACCGATCGGTAATAATCTTTATCTTAAAAATCGTCAAAGCGGTGATGCCATTTATAATACACCTGGGGAAAACGGTAGTGGTACGCTCGCACAAGGATTTCTTGAATCATCCAATGTGAAGCTAGTCGAAGAACTCTCAAGCTTGATGTTGGCACAACGGGCATATGAAATAAATTCAAAAGTAATACAAGCCGCTGATGAATTAATGGGAATTGTGAATAATTTAAAACGATGAGATTTTACCAGCGACAATTAATGGTTTTGATATTGACAGCATTCCTCGGTCTGCTGCATAGCATTGCCAATGCGGCTGTGGAGTTACAGTTGTTAACGAATACGCAAGTCAATACACCAGTGATCATGTTAGGACAACTTGTGGAAGTTTTAACCACTGATACTAGCGAGAAAGCATTGTTGCAACAATTAATGATCTCCGAGGCACCGCTTGCTGGGCAAAGCAAGACTATTGCACGTTTGCAAATCCAAGCGCAATTGGAGAAAGCTAATGTTCTACATAACGAATCCATACATTGGCAGGGCCCGTTGAGTGTAAAAGTGAAAACAAAGGCTACCAAATTGACAAGAACGACCATTTTGAAACCTGCTTATGATGCGCTATACAAAACACTCAGTGAAGAATATTCAATAGTGAATATCAATGAAAAAAGTTTGTTAAAAGATTTATTGATTCCCGATGCACCCTATGATTTACGAGTGAGATTAGCTGAGCCCTTGAATCCACATCGACGTATGTGTGTTTGGGTTGATATCCACAGCCAAAGTGTATTGTATCAGTCTGTGCCGATTTGGTTTGAAGTCAAAATTAAGGATTGGGTTTATGTCGCTCGACATGACCTAGATCGCGGTCAACACCTGTCAACACAACAGTTTTTGCTGGAGCAAAAAGACATTACCTTGTTTCCGGAGCATTTGAATAAAGCTTCCCTACTTGAAGGTAATCGTTTGCGTTTGTCAGTGAAACAAGGCGATGTGTTAACAAGGCGAAGTATAGAAGTCTTGCCTGCCGTAAGCAAAGGTGAAAAGTTAAAAGTCATGGTCTCTCAAGGAGCAGTTGTCATCCATGCGGATGCTGAAGCATTGTCTGATGGACAGGTGGGTGATTACATTGATGTAAAAAACATTCGCAGCGGTTTAATTTATCAAGTGAGAGTGACTGGCGATCAGTTGGCTGTGGTGGGAGGCCGAAATGAAGACAATAGTTAATGTTGTTTTACTTTTATTGCTTATTCAAAACACAGCCCTAGCGGGCAGTTTATATAGTGAATCAAGTTACAAGTCCTTAACCGGCGATCACCGCAGCTACAAGGTTGGCGATTTATTAACAGTCATGATTTATGAAGTGGCTTCCGCGACGACATCAACACAAACGGATACAAAAAAATCCAGTGATGTTGGTATATCGGCGTTTGATAAGATTTCGAATCTTGGGGCAGGTTTGGATATATCAAATGATTTTGGCGGGAGTGGTAGTAGTAAACAAGCGGGAAAGCTGGTTGCAACCGTTTCCGTGTCCGTTAGTGAAAAATTAAACAACGGTGAATTAATTGTCGAAGGTGAGCAGTATATTGATTTTAACAACGATACCCAAAAAATAAGTGTGTATGGTCGAGTAAGACCCCAGGATATCGCCAGTGATAACACCATATTGTCCAGTCGAATGGCAGATGCAGAAATTGAATTTAGTGGTGAGGGGCTCATTAGCTCTCGCGGTAAACCAGGCATTATAACTCGCATATTTAATTGGTTGTTTTAACATGAAACAGACTAGAAAAATTATTCAAATCATTCTCGTGCTCTTGTGTTGTTTTGCAGGCACGGTTACTCATGCCGAAGACAATGGTGAAATAGATTTAACAATACGTATAAAAGAACTCGGACGCATTGCCGAAGCACGAGACAATATGTTGGTGGGCTATGGTTTAGTCACTGGTCTCGCTGGCACCGGTGATTCCACCCGAAGTGCTGCCACTTACCAATCAGTTGCCAATGTTTTGAAAGCGTTTGGCGTAAATGTTGTGCCCAAACAAGTGCGGGGACGTAATGTGGCTTCCGTAATGGTTACCGCGATCTTACCTCCTTTTGCAGGATCGGGTGATAAACTGGATGTTAATATTACGTCGATGGGAGATGCGCGTAGTTTAGTGGGTGGTACCTTGTTGCGTGCACACCTCATTGGCCCAGGTGGGCGAATCTTTGCGTTAGCGCAAGGCCAAATATCGGTCGGTGGTTTTAGTTATGACCTAAACGGAAATCTTGTTCAAAAAAATCATCCTACCGCTGGTTATGTTCCCAATGGCGCTATCGTTGAGCAATCTGCGCAAACCACATTGGTCAATGACGAAGGTTTTATCGAGTTTGTTCTGGCAAATCCGGATTTCACAACGTCTAGCCGTATTGTTGAAGCCTTACAACAAGCGTTTGGTCAATCGTTAGCTAAAGCAAGCAATGCCGGACGAATTCAAATTCGTGTGCCTCGTCAAGATCGAAATAATGTGGTTGGATTCATCACCAAGATTGAAAATACAAAAGTTCAACCAGATGTAAGCGCAAAAGTTGTGGTCAATGAACGTACGGGTACGGTGGTTGCCGGTGGGAATGTAAAAATATCGCCAGTGAGTATCACTCACGGTGATTTGAATGTATCCATTAGTACTGATTACAGTGTTTCACAACCCATGTTCGTTCGTCAAAGCGGCAGTGATGTTAGAACTGCAATTGTGCCCAAATCCACGCTTGAAGTGAAAGAGGATGATCCATTGCTCGTGTCTTTGTCCGGTCATTCCACGGTCATGGATTTAGTCACCGCGTTGTATCAAGTAAAAGCATCAAGTCGGGATATCATTACAATATTACAATCCATTAAACGAGCAGGCAGTTTACATGCAGAAATTATTATTCAATAGCCACAGGCAGATTCTGTCAATGTTTGAAACAACAGTAGAAGGAAAATAAATGACTGAAGGAATTTCTAGTATCACCGCTGAGGTGGTCAAACTGGCGCTTGATGCCTCGGTTATGCAACATAAGGTCATCGCTAATAATATTGCTAATGCAAATACCGATGGGTTCAAACCACAAACCCTGGCGTTCGAGCCCTATCTGAGACAGTTGAGTGAACACATCGCAGGCGATGGCGCGGAACAATCTATCGATGAACATATTAGTTCTCTGCGCAATCAATTAAATAATGGAGAAGGCTTGCTTCAAACCGGTGAGCAAAAAGTACAGCTTGATATGGAAATGGCAAAACTGGCAGACAACACCTTGCACTATAAAGCACTATTAGAGGGGTTGAGCAAATACGGTTCCTTGTTAAAAATGGCTATTAAAGAAGATGTCAGGAGTTAGTTATGGATTATTTATCCGCTTTTCAAATTAGCGCATCAGGCATGGCACTAGAAAAACTTCGATTGGACACGGTGGCCATGAATCTAGCAAATGCCAATGTGAGTGCAAAGAATGCGAGTGAAACATATCGACCATTACGCGTTATCTCCAACGTACCGATTGATTCAACGTTTAATAAAATACTGTTAAAACAGCAGATCAATCCACAAGGTGTTACTGCGTTTAGTGTACAACCGGACAATGTCGAACCGAAGTTGGTTTATGATCCAAGTCACCCTCATGCGGATGATAAGGGTTATGTTGCCTATCCAAATATTAATACCGTATCGGAAATGGTCACGATGTTACAGGCATTAAGAACCTATGATGCAAACGTGGCGGCGATGAATGCTGCAAAATCCATGGCGAACCGCGCACTAGAAATTGGGAGATAGTGATGGCAGTAGAACCGATCAACCTAACCAGTATCAATTCGCAAATGTTGTTACCCAGTCTTGAGGGAAATGGGATGACTGCAAATGTCTCGCAGCCGAATAGTGATTTTGCGATATGGCTTAATCAGGGTACGGGCCATTTAAATCAAAATATACAACAAGCCGAGTCTCAGCTTATGGCACTGGCAACAGGCGAAACAAACAACTTACATCACGTCATGTTGTCGCTAGAGAAAGCTAAAACTGAATTACAACTGGCCATTCAAGTTCGAAACAAATTGCTTGAAGGTTATCAGGAAATTATGCGCATGCAAGTGTAGAGGATTATCATGCCAAGCATATTAAAAACAGATCAACAACCAACGACTAAGAACCTAATACTCATTCTGGGCGGCGTAATTATTGTGGGAGTAATTGTTTCGTCTCTATTTTGGCTGCTTAAAACAGAATACGGCTTACTCTTTTCCGAGTTAGCACCTCAGGATGCGGCAAAAGTCATCGCTGAACTAGAGAATCAAAAAGTTCCTTATCGAATCAGCCAGAATGGCACCGCGTTATTAATACCCCAAGACAAGGTTCATGAAACACGGCTAAAACTGGCAGGCGCTAATGTGACCTTTGGTGGTGGGGTAGGTTTGGAATTATTTGACAAGTCCGATTTTGGAATGACTGAATTTGTACAAAAAATTAATTACCAACGCGCTATGCAGGGTGAGCTTGCGCGTACTATTTCCTCAATTGAAGAAATACGACATGCGCGTGTTCATCTAATGATTCCGCAAACCAAACTATTTTCAAAGAAGAAAACGGAATCAAGCGCGTCGGTGACAGTATTTCTAAAATCAGGATCCCGTCTTGCTGAACGGCAAATTATAGGGATCCAAAAACTAGTTGCAAATGCTGTGGATCATATGAGTGAGCACAATGTTGTTGTCATTGACCAGGATGGAAATACAATCAGCAATAATATTGAAACCGATCAAGCAGTGGTAAACATTAGTTCCCGACTAAAACGAAAACAGGAGCTAGAGAATTATCTTACAAGGAAAATAGAAAAAGTGCTCGAGCAATCGCTAGGACCTAACCAAAGTGTTGTGGGGGTTAATGTCAATCTGGATTACCGCCAAACCAAAACCACTCGCGAAGACTACATACCGGTTGATTCAAAAAATCGTGGAGTGATCCGAAGGAAAGAAATCAAGCGAAGCGACAACAATAACTCGGAGAATGCTGAGCCTCAATCAATTACAGAAATAGAATACCAATTCGGCAAAAAAGTGGATCTGATAATCAGCGAGCCTGGCTCCATTAAAAATATAAGCATCGGCGTATCAGTGCCTGAAGATACCAGCTCGCGCCAAATCAAGAAAATACAAGAGCTGGTGGCAATGGCAGCGGGTCTTGATGATGCCCGTGGCGACAAGGTGGTGGTTCATGCAATTGAATATGGATTTTTTACGGATCATGACGATCAACTAGAAGTACCTGTTGCTATTGCGGAACCAGTACCTCCACAACCACTCGTCCAGAACACGCTGTCACAACCCATTCAACCAGTCGACGCAGACGCGAGCGACAGTTGGTTACTTGAGCAGATCAAAGCACGTGTGCAGCACTATTGGACAACGAGTCGAAACCAAATTGTGGCTGTGTTTGCCGGTCTTTTTTTTCTTGTGCTAATCATCATTTTGTTGGCGTTCAAATTAATTAACCAACGAAAACGCTTGAGTGAATCAGAACGAAATAAACTGTTGTTACAAATTAATCATTGGTTGGAAGCAGATGAAAATGGTGTTTTGAGGGAAGCACGTTGATGCAAGTAACGAAAAGAATAGCGATGGTTTTGTATTCACTTGATCCTAAAGATCAGCAGTGGCTATTGGAGTCGATACCCGATTTGTATCAGCCGGCGATTGAAACAGCCTTGGAAGAATTAGAAAGTATTGGGATTCCAAAAGACGAATTATTATTGCAACAAGTATTGCAAACATGTGATACCTCTCTGCAAAAGAAGGCCTTTTCGGCGACGAGTTTAGAAGAAGAAATCCTTGCAAAAGTTAAATTGCTTGATGTGCAGGCAATTCTGGATAGTGAATCCATACATGTGAGTGCCCAAGTGGTAAATATGAAAGAATGGCCTTGGAAGGCGGAATATATCAATCAATCAAAGCGACGGAGACAACTGAAAGTATTGACGAACGGTGATGACGTGTTACCACGCCTTCCAGGAAAATTACAAGCATCATTAATAAGGGCGTTGGTACTAGAGTCGGATCCAAATTCAATTTCTACTATCAATTAACCCTGTGGTAAAAAGAATAGGCGCGTACAAACCATGACGGAATTAAAAAAAGTAATTACTTCACCCGTATTTGATGAGTGCAACAAAGTCATTTTGGGTAGGACATTCAATAAACCTACTGTGTTATCTCACACCACTTCCACGCTAGTGGAAGCAATAGACTTCGCCCCCAAATCTACTATTTCGCAGGACGACTACCAATTAGTGGTAGCACAAAATACGCAGCTTAAACTAGACAACGTGGAGTTAAAACAACAAGTCGATGTTTTGAATGACGGATTGAGACTAGACCAGGAAGAAGCTTGCAAAAAAGCTTACGATGAAGCGTATGCCCGCGGGTTAGAAGATGCAACCAAAGAGATGAACTCAAAATTAGTCTCGTTAGAAACACTATTGGGTACTATCAATGATGAGAAACAACGTTATTTGCAGGCCATGAGTGATGAATTGCTCGATGTAGTTATGGTGAGCATCAGTAAAATAGTTGGTGAATCACTCGCTAATAAAACGTTCAGTCGCGCGGCTATTAATCACGCTATCCAGCAAGTGACTAATCAACAGGTCATTGAGGTGCTGGTGTCTCCTCAGGATTACGAGATGTTGGTGCATGAGACAAGTGATTCACCATGCCTTTCCTTGACGTACCCACTAGTAGCCGATGAACGGGTTAGATACGGTGGCTGCATTATTCAGCTTGATCAAGGTAGTTTAGATGCTCGATTAGAACAACAACTCGAAGAATTGAAAAAGGTATTGTTGGAAAACCAACAAGAGGGACAAGACGTTTGAATGCTCAGTTGCATAGCTTAAAACAAGCGATTAAAGACAAACGCCTGGTTAAGTCGGTTGGCAAAGTGACGCAGTTTTTTGGTTTGATTATTGAATCCGTCGGTCCAGAAGTCTTTCTCGGAGAGCTCTGTCAAATCCATTCCTCACAGCGACATCAAGTGATGGCAGAGGTTGTGGGTATAAAAAACAATCGTGTTTTACTCATGCCCCATGGCGATATTCGTGGTATTCGCCTGGGTGCAGAGGTGATCGCGTTGGGCCGTACAACTCAACTTAATGTGGGTAGAGGTCTTTTGGGGCGCGTACTTAATGCATTCGGTGAACCCTTAGACGGTGAAGATCTTCACGATTGTAATCAACGAATAGAATTGTATCAGCCTGAGATCAACCCACTTGCGCGTTCGCGTATTGACACACAAATACACACCGGTGTAGCGGTGATTGATACCTTGTTAAGTATTGGTCGAGGTCAGCGCATTGGCATATTTTCCGGCAGCGGAATAGGGAAAAGTTCTTTGTTAGGTATGATTTCCCGCTGCTCGGATGCCGACGTCAATATAATTGCACTAGTGGGTGAACGCGGTCGTGAGGCCATGGAGTTTGTTGAAGAAAATCTCGACGCAGACACTCTAAAAAAATCAGTTGTCATTGTTTCAACCTCAGACCAATCACCGCTCGAACGTGTGCATGCCGCATACACGGCGACACGGATTGCGGAATATTATCGTGAGCAGGGTTTACACGTTTTGTTGACCATGGATTCTATTACCCGGTTTGCAATGGCGCAGCGGGAAATCGGTCTATCCATCGGAGAGCCTCCCACCGCAAGAGGATATACACCCACGGTGTTCACACATTTGCCCCGATTACTGGAACGTTGCGGTGGCATAAAAGGCAAAGGCTCGATTACCGGGATTTATACGGTGCTAGTCGAAGGTGATGATTTGAATGAGCCCGTCAGTGACAGTGTGCGAGCGATTTTGGATGGACATATAGTGTTATCGCGTGATTATGCGAATAAACGACACTTTCCTGCAATTGACGTGTTGCAAAGTCATAGTCGTCTGAGTTCGAGTTTGCATACCGAAGAACAGGCCAGTATTTGTAACGATGTTATGAAGTTGTTAGCCAGCTACGAAAAGTCCCGCGACATGGTCGAACTTGGCGTGTATCAAGCGGGTGGGAATGCAGTTTTGGATCGTGCGATTCGCTTTAAAGCGGAGTTTGACCAATTTGCACAGCAAAAAACCAGCGACCACTGTAGCCTAGCTGATGGATACAAGGACTTAAAGCAGTTACTTAAGGATTCACAAGCGTCGGCAAGGATTCCCAATGAATAGACAAAAACAAATATTCATTCGCCTTGCTATGATTCGATCCTTTGAGCTACAGAAGCAAGTTCAGCAGCGTAATCAACAGCGTGTAAAAACTCAAAATATTGAAGGTGCAATGGATCAATGTTTACACATCATCAAACAAAGTGAGTCCGATTATCGAGATTGCTTGCAAAGCAAACAACAATTGGCATTGACTAGCATGCTTAGTTATCCGCAATTCATACGCGCACAACGTCATCGCTACGATCAACTCAAGCGACTATTTGACTATGAGCTAGAGAAACTGCAAATGATCGAACAACAGTGCAAGCGCATTTCGTCAGAAGAACGTGCACTCAATCATTTGGCCGAGAAAAAACAGCAATCTATTTCAGAACGGACTTCAAAAAGTGAACAATGCCAAGCTGACGAATTCCAGTTACTCAAACATGGAGGCACGCACTAATGACTGATTCTGTGAAAACAAATCCAATGCCATTACTGGCAATGAAAAATATAATTTCCTATCAGAACGAGAAATCCAAGGCGATGAATCAATGGGAAAAGGCCTGGTTTGATGAACAACGACAATTTGATGCACAAATAAAAAACTCGCCCGATACCAATCCTTCCACCGAACATGTTGTGGTAAATCAAATAGTCAGTGCTTCACCTTATGACGCAATTGATAGCGCATCAATTGCCATACAGACCGCGAATTCAGGTGTCAATCAGGTTGCTTCCAATAAAACAGTCTCGGTCGCTATTCAACAGGAATTTGTTTCACAAACCAGTAAGCCTACCACCGATTTTCCTCAAGCTATGCGTTCGCTCGTGGTCAATAATGCAAGACCACAAGCAAAGCCGGTGGAACCCACTAGCGACAATCAACATAAACCATTGTCGCGTGAGAAAAACCCGGTCGTATTGACCAAAGTGGAGGGAGGTGTCTTGGTTGCCATTAATGACCTTACACTTGAAACACATCATATTCAGCGTTTGCTCCAATGGACACAATTACAATTACAACGGAGCAATCAAAAATTGGTAGGACTGAAGGTTAACCAACAACTGGTTTTTCATCAACCATCAAAACATCAAACGGAGCCAGTCAATAACGATGGCTCGGTTAATATTTTGTATTAAGGAGGCAAACTTATGGCTGTCGAAACTGTCGGTGGTGTGATATCAACCCCGCTAGCACAATTACAGAATGCTGGTGTAGGACAAGAGGATTTGTTCAAAATCTTGATCAACCAATTGACCTACCAGGATCCACTTAAGCCAATGGACAATCAAGAGTTTATTGCACAGCTTGCTCAGTTTACTAATTTAGAGCAATCGCGCCAACTCAATGAAAAATTGGATGCGGCACTAACCATTCAATCATCGGATCAAGCCATCGGTTTGATCGGTAAAAAAGTCGATGTTGGTTACTCGGATGGACGGAAAGAAACTGGTGATGTCATTGCTATTCGATTTGAACAAGGTGTTCCACGATTGTCAGTGAAAAGTGATGCCAGCCAACAAGTGGATATTAATGTCAGTCTTTCACAAATTTCACTTGTCACTCAGGCAACGACAGGAGATGCACCATGATTGGAGCCATGTATACCGGAATGTCTGGATTAAGCGCTTATTCGAAAGGTTTAGATTCCATTAGTAATAATATTTCAAATCTCAACACGCCGGGTTTTAAAGGCTCAGATTTGGTTTTTAGGGATTTGTTTTATCAGTATCAACTTAACGATGAACAAAACTCGGGAAAAACGCACACTCAAATTGGTCAAGGTGTAGCGACTCATTCGACATCAATTCAATTTAGTCAAGGTGAACTGCGCGATACGGGTAATTCCTTGGATGCTGCGGTTAGAGGAAATGGTTTTTTTATCGTTAGTGATGGGGGGCAACAATATTATAGTCGATCTGGACAATTTTCAGTCGACAAAGATGGTTATGTTGTTAGTTTAGGAAGCAATTACCAACTCCTAAGTCTAAATTCAAAAAACAATCTCGAGACAATTAATATTGATGCCTATCGCACACTTGCACCCCGAGCAACAACAGAAATAAAGTTTTCAAATAACTTATCTCGATCAACAGAGAGTTCAACACCAAACCGTCATGAAGTTAGTGACGTTGTCATTCTTGATAAGGCCGGGACTGAACATAAATTGAAGTTAATCCTGGTTGAGGACAAATCCACGCCGTTTCTCCATCAATGGAATCTAGAGGTGCAAAATAGTAAAGGAATAACCATAAACACCGGTGGACAGATTCGATTTCAAAGCAATGGAACGCCGGAGGAGGGATTTAACCAATATGAATTTGAGTTTCAACCCGAAGGGCAAGAAACAATGTCTGTTAAATTGTTTTTTGGTGAACCGGGTAGTTTTGCCAATGCAACTTCGTTTTCTGCCGGCACCCGATCAGATTTGGCGGTGAAATCACAAAATGGTTCAACCGCGTCGGCAATTCGCGATATGGCATTTGACCGGGAAGGCGTATTCACCATCACTTACGCCAATGGTGAGGAGCTGAAATTGAACCAGTTGGCTATTGCTTGGTTTGATGATTTGCAATCGTTAAGACAGTTGGGACGTGGAATATTTTCAGCGGATGACGGTATGAAGAAAACAATTTCATCAGCAACACAGGATGGCATGGGCGAAATAGTGAGTGGAAAAATTGAATTGTCTAATGTTGAGATTAGTACTCAATTTGCCAATCTAATTATCACGCAACGTGGATTTCAAGCCTCATCGCAAATTTTGACCACGGCAAATGAAATGATGCAAGAACTCATTGAGTCAATGAGGAAATGATGAAAAACATATCTTCTTTTGTGCTGATCAGTCCCAAACGAGCACAAGTTATTAAAACAAAGCTACAAAATAGACTTGAGCAATGGGCAAAAGACTGGATGCTTAATAGTCAAATAGCCATTGTACATGTTGATCATCCGTTGCCACCACTCGATGCATCCATTGCCTATGCATTTATGGATGAGAACAATGAGTTTATGTGTGAGTTTCGCACGGGCGCAAGCTTTAAAAAAGATTTTTATACAACGTTAATGTTTCCAGAACCAAAGACGACATCAATTGATCTTTCAAATAGTCAATTGATGTCGCATGTGTTGCGTGACGCATTACGACACTTGGGGGCCGGACTTTGTGAAAAAGAAATTGAGCAAGTGCGTGTTGCGCCCTTTGACCAAACCAGTGACACCACTGTGCCAAGCAATTATTTCTACAAAGGTTCAGCTGCGATACAGGTGTCGATTCGTCTCGGGCTCGCAGAACTACGCGTTGTAATGGCGCCTACAATGGTCAGCAGCCTGTTAGTCGCAGATAATCAATCAAGAAAAGAAAAAGCAAAATTAAACAGTATTCATGAGTCCCTGCGGTCCAAACGCATTCAGTATAGTGTGGAGATTGGCCAGACGGAAGTCAGTGTTAATGATTTGCGTAATCTAAAAATCGGGGATGTGTTGCGCTTGGATCAATCGTTGAATGATTCTGTAAATATAGTTATTCATGGCAAAACAATTCAATGCAAAGCCTACTTGGGACAGCAGAATAAACGCAAATCATTAAAAGTTGTTTCACTAAATAAGTAATTAGAAATCAATGAGGATGGTAAAATGGTGGTAAAGAATGTAGAACTTGGTGAGTTTTTTATTGAAGAAGACCAAGGAAAAAAGTTGCTAGATAACGATATGGAACTGATTCGTAATGTAAAGGTATCGCTTGAAGTCAGATTGGGTGATTCTGAGATGACGGTTGGTGAATTGTATGATTTAAAAGAAAATGAAGTATTGCAGCTCAATCAGGAAATTAATGCGCCGGTGGATATTATTTTAGATGGTAAAGTAGTGGCTCGGGGCAATCTCGTGGCAGTGGATAATAATTATGGTGTTCAAGTGACTGATATCCAAAAATAATGAAAAAAACTATTTTGTTGTTACTGCTATTGATGCCGATGTTAAGTTTGGCTGCTGATGATCCCGCGGGCACTCTGCAAAAGAACGAGCGCATCGAGTTACGCACAGAATCGTCAGCAATTCCTTTTAAGCAAGACGAGGTTATAACCGTTGCATTGGTTTCAAAAGTGTTTGTAGGATTAGTGATTGCGATTACGTTGGCGGTATTTTCAATTTATATAATGCGCCGTTTTAATTTTGTACCATCGGCACAATCGCCAGGAGGGCGACGGATACGATTATTGGAGACGCAGCGTTTATCAACCAAGACCACCGTGTTCTTGGTTGAAATCGATCAGCAGACATTTTTATTATCGCAAGCCGGTGATCATGTTAATGTCACAGCCATAGCAAGTGCAAAACAAGAATTATAAAGGTAGACCTAAGCATGAAGTTTTTGCTTTTATTTCTAGGATTAGCGGTTTTTGTTTGGTCAGGACAAATTCAAGCGGCCGATATCGAGTTGCCCGGCATTAGTGTTTCATTTGCTGATAAAGCTGAAGACAAAACTGAAATCGCGGCAGCGCTTAAAGTATTATTGGGGTTGACTGTACTCAGTCTGGTACCAGCCATTCTAGTAGTTATGACATCGTTTACGCGAATTATCGTAGTATTAGCCATATTGCGCCATGCGTTTGGTATGCAGCAAACACCACCGAATACGGTTTTGATTAGTCTTGCATTGTTTCTGACGGTGTTTAATATGGCGCCCGTATTTAAACAGATTAACCAGCAAGCGTTTCAGCCCTTCATGAACGATCAAATGCAACCGGGGCACGCCTTTGATTTGGCAATGTCACCACTCCGGGAATTTATGATTAAGCAATCGCGAGAAAAAGATATTGCACTGATGATTGATTTGGCGGGAGAAGAAATGCCTGGCACCGTAGAAGAAATAAGTAATTTCACTTTGATTCCGGCATTTATGATTAGTGAATTAAAAACCGCTTTTCAAATTGGATTTGTTATTTTTTTGCCCTTTTTGCTTATCGATTTGGTGGTGGCGAGTATCCTAATGTCCATGGGCATGTTAATGGTACCGCCCATGATGATTTCTCTGCCCATCAAAATTATGATGTTTGTGTTAATTGACGGTTGGAACTTGGTGATTGAAGCATTAATGGGAAGTTTTCTATAAGCTGTTGTATGGATGATGACAATTTCAGCGGAAGAACCGATAATCAATGATGAACTGGATTTGTGGCAGCAGCTTGATTCGGATTCATGCGGCAAAGTTAGAGATAAAATTATCTGTCACTATCTCGGCTTGGTCCGGCAAACTGCAACCCATGTTTATTTAAAACAGAATCAGCATGATATTGACCTAGACGATTATATTCAATTGGGAACCGTCGGTCTTATTGAGTCAATTGATCGTTTTGATTGGCAGAAGAATATACGATTTTCAAGCTTCGCAAGCTATCGAATCAAAGGAGCCATTCTTAATGGTATTCAAAACTTTACTGAAAAACGAAAACAATATAGTTTCGCCAAGCAGGCCCAGGCCGATCGTGTAACATCGATTACCTCTGTGGACTCGGAGGCTTTTAAACAGTCGGTGTTTGCGCGAATGGTTGAGACCACGGTAAACTTTGCGATCAGTTATATACTTGACAGTGAAGATCACCCAGTGGCAATTGATGGTAATCCATATAACAGTGACGAACTACGGCGCTTGAAATCTCAAATGCGGGATTTAGTCGGCAGATTGAAAGAAAACGAGCAAGAAGTGTTACGCTGTCACTATTTTTATCATCTAAGCTTTGAGTCCATAGCCAAGTTAATGAGTTTATCAAAAGCGCGCGTATCCCAACTCCACAAAAGTGGTTTGGACAATCTACGAAAACTTATGGATCATTCGGAAACAATGGATGTTAGTTACTAACAGGTTTGAATGAATTGAAAATAATTGAGGAGAAGTAATAATGGATATTCAATCCATGTTGAATGAATTTGATAATAGGGAGCTAGTGGCCTTAGCACGTTTAGATATCGAGCAAAATCGGGTCGATCACGCTTTATTAAAAATCAAACAAGTGCTGAAAGTCGATGCGGATAATAGCGAGGCATTAATTATGGGAGGAAAGTTGTTCGCGCAATTGCATTTGTATGACAAAGCCAAACAATTTTATCAGCAATACCTAAAAAACAGTCATCAAGCAACCATCGAAAAATTTGAGTACGGTATGTTACACTTTGACTCAAACCAGATTGATGACGCGCTACAAATATGGGCAGAAGTGTTAGAGGTTGAGCCTTTGAGTCCGCCGACACTGTTTTATAAGGGACTTGCCCATGCGCAAAAAGGAGAATTCGAGAAATCTCGTGAGTGTTTGAATCGACTGATGCAGTCTGCACCTGCCGATAATTTATATTTTGGCAAGGCCAAGGAATTGTTAACACAGCTCAATCAAGATCAAAGCAATGAGGATGTTAATAATAATCTTCAATTAGCAAAAAACGCGTATAAGACGATAAACTAAGCCAACAGGAACCTGCATGGATACGGATCAACTGCAAACAGAGCTCAACAAGTTTTTAGGTTATTTGTCACAAGACGAAAACAATTTGCATCTTTTGTATCGTGTGATTGATTTACAAACGCAGCTTGCGCAGTTTGATAACGCAGAACAACAGATTAAATCTGCCATCCAACGCTTAGGAGCTGACCCGGGTTTGCTTTTTCGTTTAGCAACATTCAGCATCGCCAGTGGTGATTATAAGCAAGCGATTGCTACTTTGTTGGATATGCAGCGACAAGGCGTGGATAATGATGTGCTGCGTTACAATCTTGGTTATGCCTACTTATATACAGGAGAGTATGAGCAAGCCGAAGAGGTGCTTCGTGCAATTGATCTACAGTCTCAACAAGTACCCAATGTAGCGGTTGTACTTGCGCGAGCACAGCATCACCTCAATAAACTTGATGAAGCGCAGTCTAATCTCGAAAAATATCTTGTGCGGCATCCTCAGGATGTGACAGCACTCGGACAACTAGCGATTATTTCTTTGGATGCGCAACAACAAGACAGGGCCTTAGAGTATGCCACAACAGCTTTGGAATTAGATGCTGATTCGCTTGAAGCCCATGTAGTGTTGGGGACGATAAGTTTTGATCGATCTGATTTGAATCATGCCAAACAATATTACCATCATGCGTTGAAGCGTGATGCAAAAAATGCACGGTCCTTGTCTGGGCTGGGCATGATTGCATTACAGCAACAGGATTTTTCCTCCGCTTGTGACTATTTGCAACAGGCCACAAACCTCATGCCAAACGACACTGCGAACCTGGTTGCATTGGCCTGGGCGCAAATAGCCAGTAATCAAATCTCAGTAGCAAAAAGCAACTTGCAGCAAGCATTAATACTTGATGGACAAAGTGCGGAAACACTCGCAAGTTTGGCTTTGGTGGCATTGTTTGAAGGCAATGACAATCAGGCCAGCGAAGTATTGCTAAAAGCGGAAGCCATGCAGCCAAATTCTCCGCTCGTACTCCTATGTAAAACTATTCTCGCAGCAGGAGACAATCTTGATACACCGGAAAAAATCATTCAGAGCGTTATAAGTTTTTTTGAAAAAGCTTGATCTTCAGCGCTTTAAATTGACATGACATCTCATATGGCTAGGCAAAAATAGACTAAAAAATTAAAATCGTATAAAGAATAGTCAAACGAACATTTTTTTGTGCAATCCGACTAAACATCTTTGAGCAAGATCACTAGGTCAGGAAGGCGAAAATAGATGAGTAAAATACCAAGTGACGAAGCATTTGCCAGAGCAAAGAGACGCATGAAAGAGCGTGATCGAAATATGGATCATGTCAACGATGCATTTCGCGGGTATTTTAAGAATATTTGTCCCGTTAAGGCTCATGATTCTCATATTATGGCCAAGGATGAATTCTTTTGAAGCCTATATCTTTTTCAAGAAAGTTAACAATGTGCCGGCGTGTGAGGAAAACGGCGTTTCATCGCAGCTTCAACAGTTTGTATATAACGAGTTGGAGCGCCAAGGTCGTGGAAATAAAGATTGCGCAGTAGTGTCCTTTGAATTTGATTCAGCCTGAAAATGTTTAGGCCAACTTTGATGGAGATTATTAGTTGAGAATGCGTTAAGACTCGAATTCGCACCACGAACAAAATCAGCTAGTGTGAAACTCTATCAGCCACAATCCTAAGCCCGACAATTAACCCGTTTGCAATCCCTCAATAAACTAAAGCAACCAAAAGTAATTGACAAGTTGCATGCGTAATGTAATATGCGCAAAAATAATAATGGTAAATTAGTTCGATTGGTTCAATTAATCGCTGCTCGATTAAAAAACGACACTTATTTCTTTCGAGTACCGATTCCCAATTATTATTAGCCGAATTCTACTGTAGGCCGTTGGAAAAATGGGACGCAACCTTTTACGTCAGTCAAATTGACTCATATGATTTCTAAATGGGTAAATTGTAAGACACCCATTTCCTACTTTTACAAGATGTTCGCAAAGCTGAAGGTTAGTAGAAAGGCATGGTTAACATCGCAAGGTGTAGCTTGAGGAAGCCTGCTGCAAGATCTTGTTTTTGGTAATAGACAGTTGAGAAAAATATTATGGTAATTTTAGAAAACAATTTTTATAATCGGAAGTTATTTTCCTGCTTGATAGTTTTATCATTGACTACATTTTTGCATGCGTGTAGTCACTCCGATAGAGATTCACTTGTAAGTCATCAGTATGGCACTAGTGAGCAACCGCTTTACGAAAAATATAAAACCAGCTTTCCTCCTAATCTTTTGGAAATGAGCGATGATGATTTCGTGGATATGTTGACACCTCACGTGGTTCAATCCTTGGATGGTGTAGGGCTTGAATTTCTAGCTACTTTCGACGCAGTCGAACCTATCATCCAAGCGCTAGGAACAAGCTATCCTGCATTCAATGTTGAGGCTTTTGCAAATGAGAAAGTACAAAACTTAGTTAATCCTCAAACAGGGACCCCGGATCAAGTCATGACGGAGCAAGATATTGAAGATTATGTGGTCGCAGAAATTCGTAATGAACTTAAAAAAATCGGTGCAGAGAAAAACTATATAGTCATATCCGAACTTGCGACGCCGCAGGTACAAATGCAAATTGCCGCTTCCATTGCTGAACTGCAAAATGCAATTATAGATACAGCGGCGGTTTCTCAATCAATTTACGACGACTTGGAGAATTTATTTGGTAGTAAATTGAGTGCCGGTGAAATCTATTTGTTGGTAAATCACCCCGAACATTGGTTAGACACCTTCAATGCATCCAACAACGCTAAAAGCTCAACTAAAAGTCTTTTCAATACCACGGCTGATAGTACCTCAGCAAATTCCTTTCAGCATTCGGCATGGAATGCATACCTTGCACATTTTGCTTCTTCAACTTTAATTTTGCCATCCAGTGAAAGTCGCGGTTTATGGTGGGCCGAGGTATTTACCAACGCGCATGAACAAAAGGGTGAAAACTGGGACTCAAAGGCAGGCCAAATGGATTTGCATAACAATAAAGTGGGCCGAGACGTTTATGCAGCCTACGCTCATTGGAGTAGCAATTATATTTACATTAAAACATGGTTGGGTACTCTTAAAATATGGGTAGGTTATACCTATAAATCGCCTATTGTATCAATTATTGCTAACCTTCATACTAAAGCACTCGAAGCGATTTATGTAAATACGGGGTTACCAGAAAAATGGACTGGCACTCGATTTACCGCAGAAGTTGAAGCGGAAACCAAAAGTAAATTACTATTCATTGCAGAAAATGGGAATGAGCACTGTAGTAGCTCGAATAGTTCAAGCAACGATGGATCAAGCAGCAATAACTGCGATCTTTCGAGTTCTGGATTCTAAGGTTTATGAAAATATTGTTTAGATTTGTCACGGCTTACATTGCCGTGACTTTATTAGGATGTGATCTGTTGCCAAACGAGACAGAAACGGAAACAAGACACATTTCTTACTTTGCCGCGAGTTTTGATACAGATAACAGTGTTCTGTTTCTCGAGGATCTTCAAAAAACCTGGGGGCCTCAGTCTTCCCATAACCAGGTGAGTAACACTAAAACCGTGTTTACAGCAGCAACATCGATTCAAACTCCTGTGAAAATTATGCAACTGAACGATCACAAAGCAGATTCGATTGCAGAACTATACGCAGCTCGTTTAACAAATAATACAACCTTCTTTGTCACGGAAAATCGCCTAACTCAAGAATACGGACTGATTGCTTACGATGCCTCAGGAGTAGAGATAACTCGAATGCTCCTGGAAGAACCACCTATTAATTTAGACACTTCACCCGATGGTAGCTTAATCGCAGTTTCCACGGCCAACAGCTTTAAGATCGTCAACGATTTTGGTACAGTCGTAGAAAGTAGTGATCAATACGGATTCTTCGTATGGAAAACGGATGCAGAAGCTTTTCTCTATCATCCAACAACTGATTCCTTAGTAATTTTGGATCTACAGTTGTCTTTTTATACGGAACAAGGCATTTCCTTCAAACCTCGGCAATACAACTCTTTGCTAGATCAACTATATGGCATCACCGATAATGATCTTCATATTCTGGATGTTCAGCCAAAAACGACAACTGTCGATTCATTGGATTTTGTCCCAGCTAATTTTGAATACAGTGGAGTTATACAATCATATTCTGTTTCTACCGATGGTGATTTAATTTTATTAAGAGGCGCGCTTGTCGATCAACACGGTTTTTATTTATTGAACCGAACCGAGCAAACAATTACTCCGTATCTTCTTAATTATCAAGAAACAACTGATATTTAGTATTTTATCGTGTGGTTGCGGCTATTGTAAAATGCGCACATGCAATATTATCATCTTCATGGGATTGACGTTGAACGCGGTAAGCGTTTTTGGCGCTAAACTACTTTTTTTGCAGCCGGGAATAGGTCTCTACCAAGGCTATAATCAATATCGTATTGGGGGGGAAACGGAATTAGCGCAAAGAAACGCTCAATTACATTTCCCGGTAAGTGAATTGCACTTTCCAATTAATAACATATCCCCTTCAATTTCCATTGCAGCTGCATTAAGTAATCGATTATCGATCGAATTAAACTCAAATCGAAGTACGACACAGAAAAGTGGACAACTTAAAGATGGCGATTGGTTATCGGGGAATATATCTACACCGGATGTTTATTCAATAAGTGATTTAGTATTAAACCAAAAAACCAATAATGTTAAAGGAGTCTCAACTTTACAAACTCAGCACTGGAGCAGCGGAGTTAAGACGATTTATAAATTTTCGCTAGGTTATCGAAGCAGTCAACGCTATTTTGTAGCCAGTAACCTAAACCAATTTTATGCTGATTCCACACGCGCAGCTAATACACATTCTGGTCCCGTGTTGCACTACAATACTTTTTTGCAAATTCCTTACTGGAGTGTTTCAGTAGAAAGTATTTTTCGTCAACTCATTTTCGAATTTAATTTGATTAAGGCACCACGACTTCGCTTGAAGGATGAGGACGATCACTTAATAAGGAAAAAACTTTCACGTGGAAGCCTTAAAGGCAGCATGATTGCCTATACTTTTACACTCACTTATCCTCTATCTCAAAGATTGTTTGGCTTTGTTCAGTATCAATATGAGCAAATTGATAGCCAAGGAAAACAAACACAGTATTTATATGATACAAGCAGTCCTAATTTGTCATTTCTCGCCAAACTGGACCAAACATTTTCTGCACGCAACTCTATTGTGTTATTGGGTATTTCTGCACATACTTCCATGCATACTTCCCGTTTTATAACGAAACGAAGAAATATTTCAACACTAAATGCAAAGTTTGGCATAGCCTATTCGTTATATGCTAAAAACCGAAAGAATCATTTCGACCCGCAACTGGAATTTGGTTATCAAAAATTAACTATAGGTATGGCATATGAGCAGGGCAGTAATCAAGTAGGCGAGTTGAGTCGTGGCACATTTACTAGCATCCCATTTTATGTGATGTTTGATATAAGACCATTTCGCAAAATTGGCTTTAATATTGGTTCGGGGTACTCTCTAAACAGGAATACAATCGACTCTCAGGCAAAAAGTTATCTGGCCCAAAAAGGGACTATGCAAGTGCAAGAGAAAATACATAACGCTTGGTTTGCGCTTATGGGAATTCAGTATCCAGTCCTTAGTCAATCTGCGATGAATATTTTTATACGATACCAGCATCATCTGCCCCAACTTGAATTGAAAAATACTCACTTTCATAAATTACGACAAATCAGCCTATCATCGATGAAGATGGGAGTATTGATAAGCTTCTAATACCGTTGGCAAGGGAAAATGTGGGAAATCCTGCTGCAACACCATTTCTGATTTAAGTTGTCCGGAAATGAGTCATAGTTGAAGCCCCGGCACTTGCAATCCAAATATACACTATCAATAAGTTTGTTAGCGCGTCGTCAAAGGCTCATTCGTCCAGAAAACTAGCTAAAAAAGCACTTCGCGAATTTGTTGAAGAAATGCAATCGAACATTCAACCCGATCTTTTCGTTGAAAGATATCCCCAAGCCTCAAAGACAAACGCCCCCCAAACCAATCGCGTACTATGAAAAAAATACGAGCACTCGCAGTGAAGCCATGCCCCAAGCTTATCTAAGTGGGCACTACAGGTTAGAAGAAATTGCCACCTACGTCGGATACAGCTATGTAACCGTGCAAAACTCCCCACCATTACAATTAAATTTTGATCGTTTGGAAATTTCCGTGAACAATGATCAAATGAAAGTGTTGATCTTGGTGAGTCATTCACATTAAGGAGTATTTCAATGTTAAAGTCGCACTCAGATAATTTATGGGCTATCAGTTTCACTGACTATGAGCGCGGGTAGTGACAGAGAATTCGTTGTGCGCTTGAGTGTGGAAAATGGGAGTTTATTGTCCTTCTACGATATTGAGACATCGTTGAATGCTTATTCCAATTACTACACCTACCAAATATTTTCTCAGACGAAAATGTATGAGTAGGCACACTCGGTGATGAAGGTGATTTTCTAATCAAGCTTGCAACTGAAAACAATGCATTACTCGAAAACAAATCAAGTACAGTATACGTTCGTCAAGGGCTTTATGCTCATAATCTATGGTGGATGATCGACTTGTTTTTTAGCTCAGCTCAACCCACAAACCTCATGCCAAACGACACTGCGAACCTGGTTGCATTGGCCTGGGCGCAAATAGCCAGTAATCAAATCCCAGTAGCAAAAAGCAACTTGCAGCAAGCATTAATACTTGATGGACAAAGTGCGGAAACACTCGCAAGTTTGGCTTTGGTGGCATTGTTTGAAGGCAATGACAATCAAGCCAGCGAAGTATTGCTAAAAGCGGAAGCCATGCAGCCAAATTCTCCGCTCGTACTCCTATGTAAAACTATTCTCGCAGCAGGAGACAATCTTGATACACCGGAAAAAATCATTCAGAGCGTTATGAGTTTTTTTGAAAAAGCTTGATCTTCAGCGCTTTAAATTGACATGACATCTCATATGGCTAGGCAAAAATAGACTAAAAAATTAAAATCGTATAAAGAATAGTCAAACAAACATTTTTTTGTGCAATCCGACTGAACATCTTCATTAAACCCTGGATATAACTTGTAGACGATAAATTATAAGTACTGATTCTAGGGAGACTCTCATGGTTGCGATAACCAATGGTGAAGGACTGGGTTTATACAACACCTCACTTAATCTCATCGGCAATGATGCCGGCCAAGGCAAAGCTCGATTGGGCCGCAATGGCGACAATGTTTATGTGAATACCCAAACGGGTAATTTGGTGGTGCAAGCCCAGGATGAATTTATCTCTGGTTTGGGACTCGATTTCAATCTGGTTCGTACTTATAACAGTCTGGGTCAGAAAAATGATGACAATGGTGATAACTGGCGACTAGGAGTAAATCGTCGTGTTCATAGCTTGTCGGGAACGGTCAACCAAGATGGTTCCAGTGTGATCAAATCGTATAAGGATGGATTTGAAGCACTCTTTACTTATGATCAAGCCAACAACCATTACATTAGCACTGACGGTGATGGCGCTCATGATATATTAACTTTTGATGGTACTAACTGGACATTTTGGGATGGCAACTCAAGCTTTACCGAAGAATATACGCAAATTGGTACCGCAACAGATGGTAGCGCGATTTGGGGTGTTAGTCGTGTTGTTGATTCTGATCAGAATGAAATTAAATATAATTACGGTGGGGGATCCACGCCCAGTCAATTTGTTTCAAAAATTGAACTACTACAAGCAGAAGGTATTGTCGAAACAGTTAATCTTGTTTATGACCCTAAAGGAAATTTAACAAAAATCGCCAGTACGGTTCGAGATACTAAAACTCAAGCTGTCGAATCCCGTGCACGCACCCATTACACTTATGATGCATTGAATCGTTTAACTCAGGTGATTGTTGATTTATCACCCGATTCGCTCATCAGTGCTATTAGCGGTACAACCAATTCTACGATTAATGGCCAACGTTATGTAACGACTTATACCTATCGGGATGATGTGAGCCATTTAATCAGTAACATTACCAGTGGTGATGGGGTTAGTATTTCTTTTACCTATAATGCAGCCGGTCAGTTACAAACGGTAAGCGATGTGTTGGGGAATGAGACACGTTACACCTATCCGGGTGAACGAGTTGTGTCTACGGGAACCTTGCAAACACTACCCCAAACCACTCAATACGCAGCGATCAATCCTCATGTCGCTATGAGTGCAAATGGTTCTGGTGTTGCCGCATGGATCGAGGATAACACCACGAGCGATTTCAGCCGTGGTTATTCCAAAAGCATTTTTGTTTCACACTACACCATGAATGAGTTTGGTGGCTCCTGGGGTGAACCAAAAAGCATTACTGTTGGCGCCGAACCTGCCATAGGACAAACCACACCCACCGTCACTTTCTATGATCTTAAGGTCGCCATTGATGATGCAGGTAATGCCATGATTGCGTGGCAGGAGAATGATGGTGCTGAGCTGACGTCTAGTAATTACTATTTGATGACACGTTTTTACGATGCGGCAACACAAACGTGGCAATCCGAGCAGCAACATACCATTCAGAACATGGCTGCAAATTACGACTCAAAACGGCTTTTTGAGCTGAAAACCGGTGGAACCGGGGCTTTTTATCTGATGTACAACCAAGACAGTCCCTCGCCGGAATACAATGATATTGTTTTGGATAGATTTGTCGCGGGATCCGGTTGGACGGGCGCGCAATTTATCAATGATCGTCTCTATGGTACCACTTTCAATTTGTATCCGGTATTAGATGTCACCGAGTCGGGTAATGCGAGCGTTGCCTGGTCGCGAGGCAATCTTGTTAAAGTTACTGACTACATTGCAGGCGTCGGTGTTCAACCAACCCAGAATCAGTTCATTACAAATACCTATGCAAATATCGCCCACGATAGCGACACTGTAGGAAACCGCCTCATGGTGTGGTACAACGCCGGTGTTTTAGGTACATCGTATTATGATGCGATGAGTGATACCACAACCACTGAAAATATCGATAGCGTATTAACTTCAAGCACCTATCGCAATAAGGATCTAAAACTGCTCAATCAAGGGGAAGGCAATTGGGTGTTGTTTTGGAAGGATAACCAGGAAGTGTTTTCCAAGCGATTTGATTCAGCAACGGGCTGGTCGACAACAACATCCGTGGCGACCCAGCAAAGCTTCACCAGTCATTATCTTTATTTTGATTATGAGGTTCATCAAGATGATCAAGGTCGAATGGCACTGGTGTGGCGTGAACAAAATGGTCCGAGCACGCTTTTCGTGCGTTATTCACTTGATGGTGCAAATTGGACAAGTCCGAGTCAGGTGGCCGCAAGTGACAGTAGTATTTATGGTCCTTATCTAAGTGTGAATGAGCTAGGTTTCGGATTACTGAGTTGGTCGGAAATAGTTAGTGGTGAATTTGTAAACAAAAGCATTAATCTCGACTTAAATAAAGTTGCCTCTGCTATCGCCCTTCCAGAACAATTACAGACTACAAAGATTGTTTATGCCGGTGATTTCTATCCTGGTTGGCTAAGCAATGCGGAACACGCCGTCGCAACCAACACCGTGTATAGCACATCGGCGCAAGCGGAAGAAAGTATCGATGTAGCGTCTAACACCAGCGGGCAGGGTGTGGCAGTTTGGATTGATAATGATGTCTTGGCCGATCAAAGTATTGCACAATCTAAAAGTCTATATATCAGTCGCTATCAACAAAGCGGTACTAATGTAAATTGGCAAGCTGCAATAACATTGGTGGATGGGCAAGCAATGTCCACGCGTATGGAAGCGCCCCAGGTATTAATTGATGACGCGGGCAATATTACCGTTGCATATTATGAAATGAATCTTGCCAATACCTCCGGCAATTTAATGGTGATGTTTTATGATGCATCAACGAATAGTTGGAGCGCACCCACTGTTAAAGCACCGGTGAGCTTTCCCGAATGGAAACCATTTCAATTACATCAAGGCCATAATGGTGATGTTTATCTAGTATGGACTGAAGGTAATACCTCCACCAATCCACAACCCATTAAAGCCGATCGTTATGTTTTGGGATCGGGTTGGATTGGTGAAACCTATCTGGGTGGCACCTACAACGCCGATTTTAATGCCACTGTTCTCCCCGATGGTGGTTTGGAAGTGGTTTGGGAAATTTCCCGAGCAGTTCGCACCATGCGCTATTCGGTAGCTACAGGATGGGCTGCATCACAAAAGTTAAGTATTCCGGGTTTTGGTGTACTAGATGGTGGCAACAATATTAAGTTAGAAAGTGATGGCTTGGGTAATCGACTTATGGTTTTTGTACAGGCCTCCAGTCCAAAAATCAATCTATGGTATTCAGAAGGCGGCGCTGCTTGGTCAACGGGTTTTGTTGTCGATACGATTTCAAGCACTTTATATAACACGAATATCAATCCAGAAATCTTCAAGTTGGATGGTGATCAATGGTTGGTGACGTGGAAGAATGGCGGCAATCTTTATACGCGAGTTTTTGATTCTGTTAACGGTTTGAGTGACACTAAATTACTCGGCGCTACATCCAGAGGTAATTCGAATTATTTTGATTACCGAATTGAGCAGGACAAACAAGGGCGTATCGTCGCACTTTGGGAAGATGGTGCGTCGGGCGCCGCAGTTGTTAAAAGCAGATACTATGTTCCCGGTCGTGGCTGGAGTGACGAAGTTGCTCAAGATGGTGTGGGAACTGGTAATAAAGTTCTGGTCGATTTATCACTGGACGAGCAAGGACAGGCCTTTTATCTATGGAATGACTGGAGCAGTGTGGGTGGTGGCCTGATTGAAAATAATCTGAGTAGTCATACCTTCAATTTCTTTTCACCCACTTATCAAGAGTTTACGCTCCCACCCTTTCACACGGTTAGTGCGAGTGACACTTGGGAAAACATTGCGTTTGCGATTTATGGCGACGAACAACTCGCTGTGAGTTTGCAGGAATATTTTGCCTCGCAGGGCGTCACCTCACTCGTCGAAGGCATGGATTTAATCATGCCACTCAATTTCTATTATGTGAAAAATGAAACAACATCCACCCGGACGATGGTTGAGGATCTGACTCGCAATACACAGACGAATTATTTTCTTGATGAGCAGAATCGATTACATGAGTTCTATGACCAAAATCAAAATCGGATGGTTTATGGTTATGATGAGGATGGTCGCAGCAGCGATAACATAACGTCCATTACCGATCAAAATGGCAATATAACGCGTTTTGCTTATGACGATCAGGGCAATCGTACGTCAATGATTGATAGTGAAGGCGTGCGTGTTGATTATGAATATAATGATGTTAATCAAATTATTTCCGAAACCCGTTATCGCGTGAATGACCCCGATGGTGCGGATATCAATAACACTGGGACCGGTGGTGTCGGTGCCTCAGATGCACAAAGTAGTTTTTATATCTATGACGCAGAGCAACATTTGGTATTTACAGTTAGTTCCGAGGGTGTCGTCAATGAATATGTATATGATACGCAAGGGAGACAAATCAGCCAAATCCTTTATAAGGGGCATATTGATACCAGTGCTTTAGATCCCGCTACACCTATATCCGCAACATTATTGAATCAAGCGCCCTACAACTCGGTTGTTAACGTGGGCAATATTTTACAGCGCAGTGATACGACGTATGATTTCCGCGGCAATATAAGCACGGTGACCACCTTTGATTCGATTAATCCAACGACCGGTGCGGGCGTCACTACCACTGCCAGTACCACACATTTTGTTTATGACGCCCAAGGCATTCTCATTGAAACGATTGAGGCTCAAGCAGCAGCAACGGGTGAAACAAGAGACTTTATTACAACGTTCACCTATGATGGATTAGGACGATTACTGGCATCAAACAAACCACTGAATCATACGACGACTTATTTCTATGATGATGTCGGAAATCAAATTGTTCGAACCGATGCAAATGAATTGCAGACAACCACTGTGTACGATTCACACGGTTATGCCATATCACAATCTCAGCAGGATGGTCAGTTGAATCCGTTGGGAACAATTGAATACAAGTATGATTCCTCCGGCAACCTGCGCCTGACTATAGATCAAACCGGCAACTATTCCCAAAATTACTACGATGCTACAAATCGTTTAGTGGCGACGGTGGATAAAGAAGGCGGGTTGACTGAAACCGTTTATGACGATGCGGGACGGGTAATAAAAACCATTGAATATTCGACGCCAGTCCTCCAGTCGATCGTCAATTATCCCTATGTTGCAGGCAGCAATTTCTATGAGTTAAGCGCAATCAAACCCAATAGCAGCCCCAGCGACCGAATCAACTATTTTATCTACGACGATGCAGATCGATTGGTGATGCAATTAACGCCGTATGACAATGATGTGACACGGGTTGCAGTTACTCAACATTTCTATGATGGAAGTAATCAACTCACTCACAGTATTGCTTATGCGAATCCTTTTGTTATCACTGGGATGCCGAATAACCCCAGAGCAGAATATTTTCTCGATTCAACAACAGGTACTTATGTAAACGAAGATGCGAATAACGATCGACGCACTCGGTTTTTCTATAACAATGATGGACAACTTGTTGCGACGCTTGATGCGGAAGGTTACTTAACCGAGACAGAATATAATGCGGCAGGGCAAGTGGTGAAAACCAGCGCCTATGCGAATCGCAGTACTGCGAATTTAGCCAGTGCAAGTTTACAGCAATTGAAGGATGCTATCGTAAGAAATTTAGCCAAAGATCAATATAGCTACAATTTCTACAATGCCAAAGGCCAGTTGATTGCCAATCATGATGCAGAAGGCTACCTAAGTACATTTTCCTATGACCTAAACGGCAACGAGACAGAAAGCATACGTTACAACAACAAAGCATTAATCATAAGCGCGAAAGGCATTCCGGCCGATGGAACATATCCGATCATGGAAGTACGCGTCGATGGAGTACTGGTTGACAGTATTGTTGTCGACAGCGAAAACTTTAAAGACTACCAGATTAATGCATTGTTTGATCAGCGGGATACGTACACGATTGATTTAACGTTTGTGAATAATGATCTTACGAGCCGTGATCTGCAAATACAATCCATTACCACAGGCGAACATCAGCAAGTTGTTGCAACACCAGATACATATTCCGTTAGTGTTGCGCATGGTTTGATTCAGAAACGATTGGCGCATGTGAATGATAAAACGATTGTTAAGACTTACACTGAATTAAATCAGATGGAAACAGTGACTAATTCTGTTGATGGGTTAGTGACGAGTTATGCGTACGATGACGTGGGTAATCTGATTCGACAAACAGATTCCTACCTCAATGCTCTGCTTGAGTTTGCCGATCTTGATGTCAGTTTAGCCCCAGAAAATGGTTATACCGTACAATCAGGTGATACGTGGGAAAGCATTGTTCGATCGGTTTATCACACAGCGAATGCCAATGCTTTTGTGGCGTTTGCGGAACTCATGGGTGCCGCTTCCCCAACGGTTGGGGAAATGCTGAATTTGCCGGGTCGTTTTTCTTATACTCATAACCAGCGGTCGTCGTTGTTACGTTATGATATTCAAGGACGCTTAATTGGTGAGCAACTTAATGCACAAGGTATCGCCAAGCTTGACACATTAATAAATCCTAGTGAATCTGAATTAGATTTACTTTGGGAAATCTATGGAGTTACTCATACCTATAACGAGCAAGGATTAAGAACGTCGACCAAAGATCAAAACGATCATCGAACTTGGTTCTATTATGATGATAATGGTCGTTTGCGTTTTACTGCACAGGACGTCAGCGGTACTCTGGATGAAAGTGGTAAGGTTTTGAGTAATGTCGCCGAAGTCAACGAATTGAGCTATAACCAATTCGGTGAAGTGAAAGAAACCGTTGCGTACTCCACCCGCATCACTAATAGTAATACGTTGACCGGTGGCTTGGTAACTCCATCTTTTCTTGATAGGCTTAGTGGAAATACGATGGTCGATAGTCGAACTCAGTCTTCTTACAATCTTCGCGGTGCCATATGGCGGGCCATCAATGGCGAAGGCCAACGCACCGAATATGCATACAATGCGTTCGGTCAAATAAGTTCATCGGTGCAGCAGCAAGATCCTACGCTGATACCTGTCAGTCAAGCACTTACCGGGCAAACGAGTCGTAGCGACACGTATGTTTATGATCGTCGCGGTCTTTCAACCTCAACCCTTAAAGACGTGTCTGTCGCGGGTCATACTGGACTCGAAATCGAAACCAAGCGAACCTATGACGCGTTTGGTCGTGTGATTCAATCAACCGATGGTAATAGCAACATCACTCAGTTTGGATATGATCGTCTGGGGCGACAGGTACAAACAAGGAATGCATTAGACGTATCACGTTCACAAACTTATGATGCCTTTGGTCGAGTGTTGACCATGACCGATGCATTTTTGAATGTAACCACTTATGCGTATGATGATGCGACGCATACCTTGACGGTGACGACGCCTGAATTGATTCAGACACAGACCATTACGGATCGCAATGGTCAAACGATTAAAATCATTGACGGCAATCAGTCGGCAGCAAATTCAAATGATGGTACAGAGTATCATTATGATACCAATGGCAAGCTGGTTAAAGTGGTTGACATGCTCAATAACACAATAACTAGTGAGTATGACAAGGCGGGAAGATTAACCCACACCGTGGATAAAAATGGTGTCTATTCCAAGTTTGAATATGATGCCGCCAATCGGGTGATGACCCGTACCGTTGATCCCATGACGATTCACACTACGGGTGACAATGAGACTGGACTGAATATTCAAACCCAGTATGTCTTTGATGGTCTGGGTCGCAAAGTTACAACCATTGATGCCAACGGTGTACATACGGATACCGAATATGATCGTGCGGGTAATGTATTAGCCGTCGTTGTTGATGCCGTCAATGGTGGTTTAAATCTGCGGACCGAATATACGTATGATGCAGAAGGTCGTCAATTAACGGTTACCGAAGGCGCCAATAGTACACAAGCCAGGGAAACACAATACATTTACGATCACTTAGGTCGACGCACAGATACGATTGTTGATCCGGGTGGGTTAAATATTACTACTAAATATTATTATGATGCTGCGGATAATATGGTGCGTAAGGTGGAGGGTTACAGACGAGTAGATGTTAGCGGATTGAGTGGCTCGTTAACATTGAATTATGCTTTTGATGATCAAACGCTAACCTCAAGTTACTATGTGATGTGGTCAAATGTAACTTCTTTAGCAACCGACCGGATTCTGTTAAAAGAGAATGGAACTACGGTTTATGATTCTCCAGCTGACTCTGATTTTGGGCGTTACAGGCGAGGTCGATCCGGCTTTACATATGAGTTAGTTCTATTGCGTAATGGTTTAGAGTTAAGTGTTGCTACAGTTCTACCATTTACCCCGGCCCTTGGTGCATTTAGTGAAACCTCAGAAGTTGCTTTCGCTACCGATTTGAGCGCGGAAGATACCTCACACTCCATGAGATATGTTTATGATGATGTTAATCGGTTACGTTATTCCATCAAGAATGCTGACGTTCTTGATTTTGAATACATGGAATTGGATCCTATTCCAACAGGTCAGCTAGCAGTAGTGGTTGAGTCGGTGTATAACGACAGAGGGGACAAGGTTAAGACAATTCAGTATGCCTTGCCCATATCCACAACTACTCTTGATGATCATTCAACGGAAGCCGACATTCTGAGTTTAGTCTCGGCATCAGCGGACCTTGCAAAAGATATCGTTGATTATTCAGTTTTTGATGACGATGGTCGCCTGACTGTAACGGTAAATGCAGTGGGCAACTATACTGTGTACGAGTATGACGACAATGGTAATGTGATTCGTCAATCTAGGCTGGCTAATTCAGTATCTACCACCGATCTTGCTACGATAAATAGCACTAACACTGAATTACTCGCGCAAACAATTCTCCAGAAACGTCCCGATGTTATTGCAAATGATCAGGGCGATCACTTTGCTTACGACAAGCTAAACCGTTTGCGTTATAGCGTGGATGCCATGGGCTACGTCAATGAAAAACGTTATGACGCTAGTGGCCAAGTTATTCTTAGCATGCGTTATGCCTCAAAAGAAACTACATTTGCGGATTATAAAGAGGCGACTATTCGAGGAAACCTAGCGGGTAATTCGTCTACTGATCAGATTAATCATTATTTTTATGATAATGCCGGACGCAAGATTTACTCGATAGACGCCTTGGGGTATGTTAATCAGACAAGCTACGATGCATTGGGACAGGCAATTGTTGCTTCGCGTTTCTATCAGGCACTCACTATTAATTCCTATCAAGACTCTACTCCTACAGCCGCTGAGTGGAACACCTACTTAGAAACGCGTATTAATACTCTGAACAGACAAGTGGTGGATGTCACTGAAACAACGCCACTTGTTACGGCGACGAGTGGTAAAGACCGTGTTAGTTTTCAACAGTACGACGCTGCAGGTAGAGTGAGTTTCAGTGTCGATGCAGAGGGTTATGTCACTGGACGAGAATATACAGGTGATCTTCTATCTCGGGTAACTCAATACGCTAACCAACTACAGGTTGTTAACGATACAACAGCGGAAGGTTTTCCAGAAAGTGGTGTCGCCACCTTGGCAACACAACGATTTGATGTTCGAAATGAGGGAGATATTCAACTACTAGTTAGTGGTACGAACCTATTGTATAGAAATAGTGATACAACAAGTGGTGATCGCAGTACCCGTTATGTATACGATGATGCCGGGCGATTATATCAAGAGATACTTGAGAATGTGTCGTATACGACGCATTCAACTGATGAGAATGGAGACTTGGTAACGGAGTATGGCTACGATGCATTTGGTAATACAACGTCGATTGTTAAGCGACTCAATATCAGTGGTGATGAATTGCAACGCACCACGCAAGAATTTAGTCAGCGTGGTCTGTTAACACGCCGTACAGTTTATCTCGAGGCTGCCAGTGTTGTAGCTAATCTTGATACCGCACATCCACAAACTCAAATGGCCTATTCAAGTGAGTTCGGTTATGACGCGTTTGGTAATCAGACAAAGATTATTGATCCACGCGGTATTGAGCTTACAGAAACTGATTCTGATTGGGCTGATAATGAACGTAAATTAATTCTCGGTTTAACGGCAACTACAAACTTAAGTTATATCCAGTTAACACAGGATCAAAAAGATACATTACTAAACTACTATTCAACGTATCAGACATTTGATCAGCTAAATCGTAAGACGGCATCAGTGATTAAGGAAGGCGCTGGTAGCACCGTCAATATTTTTGAATTGAAGAAAACCGATTATGATGCGTTTGGTAATATTACTAAAATTACTGAACCCTATGACACAATAAGTTATTTTTACTACGATAAGCTTGATCGCAATACTTTGGTGGTTGATCCTGAGCGTTATGTGACAACCAAAGCCTATGATGGAATGGGTAATCTAACGGGTACGATGCAATATGCAACCGCAATTGCGGCCGCTCATACTGTTGATGACAACACCACGGAAAGTCAGATTCTCGAAACCTTTTTGGAGATTAATACTGATAAAGATCAAAAGACCTTACTGAACTACGATCAACTGAACCGCAAAACTGAATTAACCAATGCAGAATCGGTAAAAGAAAAATATGATTATGATGCGTTTGGAAATCAGATTGGAAAATTACTAGGTCATCAACCTATAACAAATGTTCTAGACCCAGACTACCAACGCTCGCTTGGTTATCAATACCACTACAATTATGATCGCAAAGGAAATTTGACGAGTGAGTATTTGCCGATTGCTAACAAAGGTGGAATCAGCGATCGTGAATCCATTGAGGTAGGCATGGATGGGCGATTCTTGCTGCCTTTTATCGATTTTGAAACTACAGGTTTTGAAAGACAAACAAATGAGTTCAGTTACGATGCATTCGGAAACCGGCGCATTTCACGAGAAGCAGCGGGCATGGAGGAAGAGCGAAGTCGAAGCTATACCTATAACAAATTAAACTTACTGGTTAAAACGGAAAACCATAGAATAAAATTGAGTGCCGGTGATAGCGTGGGTATAACGACCACAATCGAACAAAAATACAATGTTGTTGGCAATTTGGTCCGTGAAATTGATGCAAATCTAAACATAACTCAGCATTATTATGATAATTTAGGACGACGGATAGCCACCCACGATGCGGAAGGGTTCTTGAAAACGTTTGCCTATGATTCTGTGAGTAATATTATTGAAGAGCGAAAATATCGTGATACTGCAACCTTCGCAGACTCGATTTACAAATTTACAGTCTCAAATGTCTACATGCAACTAACACATCGTTATGATGCATTTAATCAAATTGTGGAGACAAAACTTCCGGCAGAGCATCGTTATGAAAAAGATAGAATGGTGCCCATTGGTGATCCTGGTGATGATCAATTTATTAAGGAAGAAAATTATGTCAGCGAAACGGTGATTCGGAAATACTATGACCATAAAGGCCGCTTAGTAAGAGAAGTAGATGGAAACGAAAATTCTATTTTTCATTATTATGATAAAAAAGGTAATAAAAGAGTCACAGTTGATGCACTAAGATATGCAACCCAGTGGAATTACGATGCATTCAATAATGCGATTAGAGAAGAGAAGGCTTCGATACGTTTAAGAGATGTGGTGGATGAAAATACTTCTTTATTAGAAGTGCTTGAGAAGTTTGAAACAAACGGTTACGAGGATCGAATCGTTCAAGTCAATTTGGAGGAAGGTTACTTTTATCCTTACTTTTGGCAGGTAGGCGATGGGATGCCTTCTGTGATGTACGTAAAAATAAATCTTCCCACCTTAAAACAAGGCGACTATTACGTTATTCGAGCTGCGAGAGCGGATGGCACTTATCACACAACTTTTCCTACTACGACAATCCTTACCAAAGGGACAATACCTCTTCGTTCATATAATACTGGTGAAATCAAAGAGTTTGTTATCACACTTATAAGCAATTCAGACTCTTTTGAAATTGCAAGAGTGGATACGAATCTTATGCTTGGATCACAAGGCTGGCATTCCGGATACTCAGCATTTGATGTCAATCGTTTGAAGATTAGTGACGTTGATTATGTTGGTGGAGTCTGGAGCGCGAGCCTGCTGCGAGAAGGTGAAACGACTGCTACACCAGTAGATGTTATGGTGAATGAAAATGGCGAAGCATTTTTTGATGTCGGTAACATTAGTGGAAGAGCAACGGTATCATATATTCTGCAAGATAACGATCGAGTAATAAAAAGCGGTTCGATTAATTTGTCTAATGTGAACGTTGCAACGAATGGTGGTTACAATTTTGTGATAGAAAGTGTTGATTTAAGAGATAATCAATATTCTGATTCGAGAATTAAAAATTATTCATTCGACAAATTAAATAGGCTGAAAACGGATTCTTTGGAAAATTTTCAAACATACTCTTTTAGTAACGGTAACATGCAATCTGGAGTGCTTGAAGATAGTGTTACTGCATATGTCTATGACGTAATGGGAAATATAACCACTATAGTAGACGCGGAGTCAAATACTACAAATTATAGTTTCGATGTTTTAGGTCGCCTCTTAACAAAAAAATCAGGTCTTAAATCTACAAAAAATATATATGATGCACATGGGAATGTGATCGAGGCGCGAAATATTGCATCTGAGAAAGACAGTGAGTCTAGAAATATTCCTCTTAATGGTGCTCCCTCTCTTGCGAACCTTGATCAAATACAAAAATTCTCATACGGAGTTGATGGGAGGTTGTTGGAGGATTGGGATGCAAACTTCAATGCCAATGTTAGTGAAGAATATGGTGCCAATAACAAGTATACTTACGACGCTGTTGGTAATGTTAGAACCCAAAGCCTAAATAGACATGATGCAGATGGAAACCTTTTTACAGATATCGCGGAATACATTTATGATAGACTAAATAGGAACATAGTCAGTGGAAAAAGGACAGAGAAAAATTCTTCTGTCTATGCTTACTTTGAGAACAAATACACTGAATACAATGGCTATGAAAAAGCAGCGTTTCAGGGCGCATACGAAAGAAATACACTTCAACTATCACGTCCAGAAGCTAACAAAGCCAGGCAAGTGTTTTTTGAATATGACAGCAACGGCAACCTGATTAAAACTAACAGCGATGGTGTGGTCAAGGAATATGCTTATGATCGTAACGGAAATGCGACAAAAGAGATCCTGCCATCAATCACTGATAACAATGCTCCTTCTGTTTATCGTTCAAGCGTTTACAATGAAAGAAACGAACTTGTTCATATTTACGAACCATCGCACACTCAGTCGATTTCACAAACTCTATACCAGACATTAAGTGATAGAAAAGTTGATATTGAAGTTACCCCCTATGGTGGTTTACATCTACGTGTTCATGACGCTGTAGGTAAAGACTGGGCGGAGACTTGGTGGGATGCCGTAGATCCGAATGTGGATTCAATCAAGAATTCCTACGGTGAAGGTAGTCTGGTGCTAGAGTTTAATCCGAATAATGAAGAAGAAAAAATTATCACATATGGGAGTGGCGGTAAGGACGCGCATTATCGTACGCCGAAAGGACATGATATTGGTTCCAGGACATATAGTGCCACAATCAAGAAGAATGGCTATACCATTGCGTCGGTATCAGGAAGCTTTCGTGACGTGGACGGCCAGAATAATTACGTTGCTGTCGACCAGTACTATGGTCGAGATATTATATTAAAGAATGTACCAAAGTCTCTGGGCACCCTAACGGTAGAGATTAGACGGGTGGGTGAAACTGAGTGGGTTACTGTTGAACATTTTGATACACCGAGTGGTTTTAATCCTTCCTGGCAAACCTGGAATTTTGGCGATGCTGGACTCGAAGGACAGTTTGAGTTGAAATATGAATATCATTATGACAATGAAGCAACAAACCCAGATTTAACGCCTCATACAGGGAAAGTAATTCTGAATTTATCTAATAACCCATCAGTAGAACCAGGCAGTCATTTGCGCTTAGATGGCAACGCTTTTAGCTCGGATGATGGTGATAATTCGATTGAGGCTCGCGTTACTTCATTTCCATTTATGGATTCTAGCTTATCTTGGTATTATATCAGGGATGTATATCTTGAAAACGTTGATCCAGCACAAGGAACACTGTCAGCAACAATTAGACAATCTGGCGGTGAAACATACAAAGAAATAATTTTCCGTACTATAACGGACAGCACGAGACAAAGATATTCAGTTCCAAGAAGCTATTCCGGTGACTATGTTATTAATTATACCTATAAACCAAATGATCCCAATGCCAAAGTATTGCAGGGACAATTGTCCATCGATTTAACAGGTGAGGCGTCACTTTACTCACATCGTCGCGTGAATTCTAGTGATAACAGCGATCCAGACCAGTTTGTACAAATTCACAAATCTCACTACTACAACGCTTTTGGAGAAATTGTCCAAGAAAAAGATGGCAAAGATATCTATACCTACTTTGAATATGACAAGATGGGTAATCTAATTAGAAAAAGTAATCCGCGAAAAGATCCAATTCGAAATAGTTATTACAGTCGGCTTCAAACTATTCAGGATGCCAATGCGATTTATTACTATGACAAGCTGGGTAATGTCACTGGAATTACAGATGCACGCAACAATTTAAAAAGATTCTCTTATGACCAAAATGGCCTCAAGCAGGAGTTCAACCCTGATGGGGGCGGAATGACCTATGTCTATGACGGCTTTGGTAATGTAATTGAAAAACGTCAGAAGCTAACAGCTGACTCAGATCGCGTGACAAAATATCAGTTTGATCACAATAACCAAATTACCTATGTTACTAAAGAAAAACATAATGTTATAAAATATGTATTAGGCTCTTTTGGTGGTATTACTGAAGAAACTAGCAATATATACGACAATGTTGAAAAGTACGAATATGATGAAAATGGTAACCGAATTGCACATATCAATTTAGTTGATACATCACTCGATCTAACTGACCCGGATACAAATTCCCATGACGAAATTCTCCATGACCAAGGCGGTGGACGAGAGCGGACTTATTTCGATGCATTAGGACGGGTGGTAAAACATGTCAGCTATGGTGATAAAGTTACTCGTTACGATTATAACTATCTCACCTTTAATGGTCAGGAAGGGGGGTTCAGCAAAACAACCTATTCTGGCAATTTGTATATTGTCAGGTCCGGTGACACGCTAGAATCTATTGCAAGACAGTTGTTGAGAGTCTCTGAGGTAGCGAACCGGATTGGAAGTGATAATGGTGTCGTTGACGAAACACTGGTGGTCGGAAACACATTAACCGTCTACCTTTATGGACGTCGGGAAAAATTAAATTATATTGTCCAAACTGGCGATACCTTGGCGTCCATAGCCTATAGCTTACTAAATGTTGAAGACATGTCAAATTCGATAGGTCAAGCAAATAACATTACTGATGCGGATTTGAAAGCTGGACTTCAAATTATTATTCCGCACTATGAAACACGAGCCATCACAGACCAATATGACTATTTCAATAAGCTCGTTTACCACCGTGATCTCGGAAACCGTAGCTATCGCTATTTTTATGATGCAAGGGGGCAGTTGCGCTATCAAATCGGTAATACGGATCCGGGTGCTTCAATTATTGCAACTGATGCCGCATGGAATAATATTGATACACAGCTACATGGTTTTACTTATGACTACATGGATTTATATCGCTATAGTCTGAACAATTTTATGACTAATCATTCTGATTATGATCAAGTGATTGAGTTTGACTACAATGATAACGGGTCATTAAAGGCAAAAGTAGATTATGGTTTTAACGGTGGAAATGATGGTGTTAGATTGGTTAGTCGGTATGGCTACGACAACAATGGTAACAAAACCTATGAAGCGGTTTACGAAGAGGGAGCAAATGCCGATATTGGAAAAGATTATCAATATACGATAGCGATATATGATGACTACAATCGTGTTGTCGAGATTAACGATCCGTTTTTCAATATTACATATGATTACGACGAAATGGGAAATCGCATTCATGTGGTATCCAAGTACCACGGTGGTATTGATCTTAACGCTCATCGAGGAGCAGACTATAGAGAAGCGACTGGAGATTTCGTCCAGGAACATTGGTATGACTACGACTCAATGAACCGATTTAGAATTACACAAGGTAGACTCGATGTCGGTGGGTCTGGCAATGTCGAAATTGCAGAAAATAAAGGATATGAAGTCCTGTATAATCTTGCAGGTGAGCGAATTGGCGTTAACTATATTCGCGCGAATACGACTATGATCGAACGATATGGATATACAAAAAATGGTATTTTAGAAACTGTTGAACACGGAAAAATAGTCGATAATGTTGAAGACAAAAATTTAGTGTCTCGGCGCTTGCTAGATGCGCTAGGTCGAACGAGCTCCTCTCATTTATATGACCCAGATATAGAAACTGTTGTTACCACAATTCCACCCCAGTCTGTACAACAATACGACTATAGCTATGATCTGGATAGTCGTATCTCTCGTATTGAGTATCGTAAAAGAGTGGAAAATTCTGAGGATCAATTTCTATATTTGCAAGAGCAGTCAACAATTCATAACGATTACACCTATCGTGAAATAGATCGTTTAGATCTAGCTGAAAAGAATGTCTCATATCAAGTAAAGAGCATTGAGGAACAAAAGAATTTCAGGAATTCCTATTTCTATAGCTATTGGGATTCTGCAAAAAAGAGTGTTGGTAGGTCGGATGTAAATTCACGTGGTTTTGTTGACGGGTATTCTCACCTTTATTATGACCAAAATGGACACTTGATGAGAATGGATGATTCCAACTCACCACTACATGGCACCAAATATGAGCGCCGAGTTGAGTTTACGGTTGATGCCGACGGCCGAATCATTATGCGTAATGAAATCGATAATACAAATTACGATGTAAACCGCTATTTCTATCTTAATGGACGGGGTATTGGTGAAGTATCCAACCGAGGTGCCGGTGAAACCGACTATACACAAATACTTGCCCAGTCGCGACTATCAAACAAGGAGATTGCAGATAACGAAAAAAGAGGGAAGAATCGAGTTATTTCAGCAGACTTTGATCAAAATTATCAAGCCATTAGTGCTAACTATCCTGCGAATACAGCCAGTGAATACCTCGTTGTGCAAGGTGACACTTTGGAAACGATTGCAGGTAAAGTATGGGGAGATGCTAGTCTTTGGTATGTGATTGCAAACGCAAACAATATCACCAATATTGATTTAACACCTGGAATATCCATAATCATTCCGAATGTTGTCACAAACATTCATAACAATGCCGATACCTTCAAACCTTATAGTCCGGGAGAGATAATTGGAAGTACGGACCCAAGCATGCCTGCAAGGAATCAACCCTCGAAGTCTGAAATATTTTGGATGAATGTTGCTTCTGTTGTCATATCTATTGCTGCTTTTATAGTGTTTGGTCCGCAAGGGGCGATTATTGCTGCCGGAATGACCTCGTATGCCATACAGAAATACATGAAGAATGTTGGTTACATCGATGAAATTGACGAGGAAGAAATTGTTAAATCAATGACAATCGCCGCGATCATATCACAAATACCTGGATTGAATCAGACAGGAGGAGGGGTTGTTAAGGGTGCACTACAAGGTGCGGGACGAGCACTTATATCGACTGGCTTATCGATGGCCATGGAGTCAACTGAGCAGCGTAAAAAATACAATAGCCAAGCAGGAAATCTGTTCGCGAATGTAGCGGTTGGCGCATTAGTGGGTGGAGTCACATCTTCATTACCAAGCAACGTTGGGAAAGTTGATGGATGGGGTTTCGCGGGTGTTGCAGGCGATGCGATACGTGGTGCGTTAACTGGAGTTGGCCGCATAGCCGTTAACTCCATGACTCTGAAAGACTACCGGCCGGACTGGCGGACGGTTGCTGTTGAGGCACTAAGTAGTGCTGCGTCGGGATATATTAGTGCTGAGCAGTCGACCAAAAAGTTTGATAACAAACTTGATGAGTTGAAAATAAACGACCACCGACAAAGACAGGCGATTAAGAAACACTACACCAAGTCTATTCGCAAAGGCGTGTCTGGTGAGGATGCTTGGAAATCTGCTTTGGGTGAGTTGCCGCTATTTGGGGGAATCCAGCCAGGTCGCAATCTTATTCGTAATGGCGGTAAAACGTATAATGGGTATGGCCAGGTAAGCGTCCAAAACTCTGCCCCAGGCAAAATTCCTTATAGACAATCATCCGATGCCGTTGAAACCAAACCGATACTCACATTCAAGAACGGACAGCTAGTTGATGAAAACGGAACGCTATATAACTCGCAGCTTGCTAGTGCCGCTCCAATCAGACTGGACTTTAGTGGAAGCCTTGATTGGTATGAAAACGCTATGGTATCTGACGATGTTTATCAAGAATACACCGGAAAGGAACCAAAGAAAGTCACTGAGGATATTTACCGCATGGGTAGGGATTTTATTGATGTCCTGGATATGAAACCTGAAAATTTTGTAGATAAGAAGAGTGGCTACCAAGGCGCACTCTATTTTAATTATCGCACAAGCGAATTTATATTCGCCAATCGAGGAACGGATACGAAATTGGGCCGGCATGAAGCGGTTAAAGATGCAGTAGCAAGTATTGCTCAAGGATCCGATTTCAATTCGACCCAATATGAATTTGGGATCAATCTTGCAATTGATCTTCAAATAGCGTTAGGCTCATCACCACTAACCTTTACCGGTCACTCCCTCGGTGGCGGCATTGCTTCGGCACAAGCTGGCAGGTTGAAATCCAGTGCGGTTACCTTTAACGCGGCAGGACTCAGTGATGGTACAATTGAGCGCTATGGAATGGATCGGAATCACTTAAAGAAAAATGTTTACGCATTCTATACGCCGGGTGAAATATTGAGCACACTCCAGGCTAGTCCAGTGGTGGACTCCGTCCTCAACCAATGGGGTACAGTCCCAAAAAATTTACTCGCGGCTGTTATGGCACTTAATGATGTATCTTATGGTAGGGACATTGGCTGGCATCGTTTTGGCCCCGGACAAATGCCAGAAGCCGCAGGCACTCGTATTGCCGTACCGGCCGTAAATGAAGCGAAACAGCCCTTGCCATGGCAAAGTTATTTGGACCCTGTGGATTTGCACGATATGCAATATTTTATCAACGCGTTTAAATAATTGATCTGCAATTAAGGTGAAGCATGATTCAAAATATAAAACTCCGAAAATACTTATTTCTTTTATTCGGCATGAGTTTCATGTGTAGCGCCTGTGGTGAATTAAAACTGGGTGGCTTAACCGCGAAACAATCGTTTTCAAAGCCGTTGGATTCACAATTGATCTATGCCGCCATTGACGAGGATTTTGCCGAAGTCGATCGATTAGTAAAAGCAGGTGCCAATGTGAATGCGGTCGGATCCGAAGGCCTCTCACCCTTAATGTGGCTGATTGCTGCGAAAGCCAAAAAAGGTTTGGAAAAACTATTACAGCTAGGTGCGAATCCGAATTACAAAACCGATATTGAATTTTCAGCTATGGAACTTGCTGCACAAGCCGACGACATCGACTATCTAAAAATATTGTTACGCCATGGCGGTGACCCCAACATCACTTGCTGGAATGGTATGCCATTATTACAACGCATAGCTAATGGACGCAATTGGAAACGCATTGATTTTTTACTGGATAATGGTGCCGATTTAAATGGTGTTGACAACCAAGGCGGAACTATAGCCGATCACGTTGTTGCCGTCTGGGGACGTTATGATAAAGGGCTTTTTTATTTAGAAAAGGGCACTACTGTAGAATTAGAGAGATTGGCACAAATTGCTGTAATGGTAAATGTTCCCGACAGTCAACAGATTTGGTATGAAAAACTCTTAGCCGCGTTAAAGCAGCGAGGTGTGGAGATACCTGAACCTCGTAAATGAGATGTTTGGCCGTGTGGTAATAGGTGAACAATAATGGTTTACATTTTCACTTATTGTTTAAGCATCAGCTTCTGAAAATCCTGGTCACTTAGACACTCCGGCAAACGCTCAAACACCGCCACCAAATACGCATAAGGATTCACCCCCAAACTGTTACACGACGCCAACAGCGAATAATAAATCGCAGCCGCACGACCGCCGCGATCGGAGCCGACAAACAAAAAACTTTTTCTTCCAACGGCGATGGGTCGGATGTGTTGTTCTGCCAGGTTATTGTCGATGGTTAGGTGACCGGCATCGAGATAACGAACTAAGCCATGCCATTGATTGAGTAAATAGGTAAACGCTTTACCCAAACTGGTTTTGGGTGGAATAAGCGGCGCATGTTGCTCGGCATAGGCTTTAATGGTGTTGAGTATGGGTGTGGCATATCTTCGTCGAAACCGTTTACGTTTTTTGTTGCCATACTTCTCACAAGCCGTTTCAATCCGATAAAGCTGTTTGATGTATTTGATCATGGTCTTGGCTTTACCGCTTTGTTCGGTCAGTTGTGAAGCCTCAAAAAACTTTCGCCGTGCGTGACTCCAGCAAGCCACATAGTGAATGCTACCGGTTACATGCAACGATTTATATCCACCATACCCGTCAGCATGCTTATAACCTTGGTAATGGGCTAATAAGTCCTTCGGCCATTTCGAAGATCGATTGCTGGTGTAATCGAAAATCACCAAGGGTGGATCTTTGAGTGGACCTCCGATATATACCCATAATCGAGATTGAATAATCTTCTTTCGATTTGGATCATCATTTTGTTTGGGTAGAATCGTGTCATCCGTCCAAATACGCGGGCCGGACAATACTTGCTTGATCATTAATTTATAAATTGGTACGAGCAAATCAGCTGCTTTGAGTAATAAGGTGCTCATAGTCGAACGCGGTAAATGCACGCCTTGTCGCGCTAGTTGTTGTTGAATGCGATACAACGGTAAGCCATCACCAAACTTACTCACAATCAAATGCGCGAGTAAACTTGGTGTGGCGAAACTTTTTGGTAAGATAAAGTTCGGTAAGGGTGGGCGTTTAATGGTGTCTTCACAGGATTTACACGCATATTTTAATCGAGCGTATTCGACGACTTGGACTTTCGCTGGGATAAATTCAATCTTTCGAGTAATGTCTTCACCGATTTGCGTGAGTTGAGTATTGCAACAATCACAGGTCTTGTCGTGTTCATCCAGATCAATCTCAACTCTACGTTTAGGTAGGTCATCAGAAAACGTCAGTCGTTGCCGTTTTTTGCGATGATAGGCGAGTACGACGATGTTATCGTTCTTCATTTTTGTAGGAGTTGATTCTGCTGTTACCGAATCATCATTAAATAAAGACAACTGATCGTCCGTCATCTGTTCGGATTTAGCAGCAAACTGTCGATGCAACAACAACCGGTTTTTCTCTCGAAGCAGGTTCACTTCTTTTTGAAGTTCAACCACAAGTGCTTCGAGTTCAGAATAAGAATAGCGTGTTTGAGACTTTGCCTGCATGGCGCTATTGTAATGCAGGTTAATCCAGAATCAAGTCACGGATGTGTAATGCAGTGCGGGTAATCGTTTGAGCTTAGTAAAATCAATCCCGTCAAATAACAAATCCAACTCTTGGCGGGTGATAGACAAGTGGGTGCAGTCATCTAGCTCAGGAAACTTAAAGCGACCACGTTCGAGTCTTTTGTAATAAATGGTAAAACCATTGCGATCCCAGATCAGCAATTTAATCTTATCAGTGGCTCGATTACGAAACACAAACAAATGCCCCGATAGGGGGTTTTGTTCGATCACATCCACCACTAAAGCGGATAACCCATCAAAGCTTTTTAACATATTGATCGGATTAATCGCAAAGTAAATCTGAATCTCACGATCTAGCTTCAGCATGAAGCACGCATCAAGGTCTCGATCCAACGTAAACCCTCAGTAGGTGAACACGACACTGGCAAGGAAATCACACAACCATTGGGCAGATCAATGCGAATCAGATCATTGGATGAGGCTGGATACACCGGCACTGTCTCCAACTTAGCCGGAACAAACAAAGCCGAGGCCTTGGCCAGTTTCTTCTCCCACTTAAAAAACGTCGCCGTAGAAAGTCCGTGATGCATGCAATAACCGGTTTTAGTCATACCACTTTGCTTTAACGCATCCATATGCGCCTGCCAATACTCAGGGCCTTTGCTGCGTTTATCCGTGCGAATGTTTTTGATGGACGGTTGAGTGAGATCGTTCATTGCCTGCTCCTGTTGGTAATTTACACAGCAGCAGGCTAACGGATCTTAAACTGACTGGGAAGGTGCGGAGTTTAGGACGCTTACATGGCCAGGAAGTGGATTTACCATTGACGTTGGCGGGACATAGTAAGGAGGAGGGGGTTGGAGAGGTTTCTGAGAGTCAACAAAATTTAGAAGAGGCAATGCAGCAACTTGATCAGATTAATGGGGTTGTTTTGGGCCGGAGTAACCAGCAGAAACAAAACGGAGATGTGGGTGATTACGCATTGAGATTCAGTAAAGGAACCCTAAATGCTCATAAAGATCTTGGTGACAGATTGACAAATGAGACTTTAGAGGTTTTGCTAGATATAGGAAAAAATATCTGGGAAGAGTTTAATGACCTCTCTTTAAATTTTAATAGTTTCTTTAAGTTAGATAAGCTGGGTTTTCCTACTAGTACCGAATTTTCAGATAGAAAGGTCCAAAGTCTGAGGAACTTGTGGCAGAACAGGGAGAATCCAGAGCTATTGGGTGGTTTAACATATGGTTTTATTGCTGGCGGTATATTAAAATATAAAGGCGGTGATCGTGTTCCAAACAAGACTGGAGCAGTTTCAGGCGCTCAATGGAATGAATATTTGACCAGCAAGTATGGTGCAGAAAATGTGTTCTGGGATTGGCCGAAGAATAAAGGTTTTGTTTATGGTGCTGATGAGATTGGCTCATTGCAACCTGGACAGCTAATAGGCCGTCTCGGGAATGAACGCGGTACATTCGCAAGCCCCTTAGGAACAACTCCAGAAACATTATCCCTTCGTCCCGGCACAGATGTGAGTAACTTGAATGTGTATCGCGTTCTCCAAGAAATTCCGGATACACGCATTGGCCCAGCTGCACCTGCTTTTGATATGCCTGGATATGGTACCCAATACGAGTTGCCAAAATCAGTAAAGGAGCTCTTGAATCCAGCAAACCAATATCTTGAGCGCGTTACAAAATGATGAGGGATATTGCATGAATAAAGATGATCTTCAAAGAAAGTTGAGTGAGGAGAAATTTAATCCTAGCTCTTACTCATTGGAGGAGGAACAAAAGGACGAGGCGTTGTGCTTGCGTTGTGAAAATGGCCGGTGGTGTGTTTATTATAGTGAGAGAGGATTGCAGACTGGCAAAGAGTGTTTTGAGGATGAAAGCTCAGCGTGTGAGTTCTTCTTAGAAGAAATGAGGTCGGATCCTACTACTAAAAGTGATTGGAAAAGCGGATTTAGTATGTAGTTCCAAACAAGACGATTTCAGCTAGTTCTCCTAGCGAAATAGCTTGGGGCTTTGGCGATTTGTCAAAGCGTCAACAACGGGTTTTGGGTCAATTACCAGATACATTATCAAGTACAACTCTTCATAAGAAGCAAATAAGCGTGACTGATCTGGCAGCGCTTACGGCAAAGACAGGTGATGAGTTTGCTTTGTTTACTAATGGTAGTCAACGCCTAGTGTTTAGAGGGAATGCTGGAGGTGTTCCATTAACCAAATCTGAATTACAAGGTTTGGCTGATAAAGGCTATAAGTGGTCTGGTCATACTCATCCCGGAACGACAGACATTAAACTAGATGCATCAGGCTGGCCCGGGGATCGTATGGTATTGGATATATTTAGGCAGCAACAAAGTCAAAGTTTGATCTTGAATAGTGCTGGGCAGCGCAGCATATTCAACTCTACAGATAATATTAGGGTAGACTGATGGCTAATTTAATAAGAGAACAGGCAGCTGGAGTTTTAGATCGTCGAGAATGGTGGTCTTTAAAAGATTCCTACGAAGCTATGGTTGTTTATGGTAAGGATGTGTGTTCGGTACATATAACTAATTCTAATCGTGAAGATGTAACAAAAGAACTAGCAGAAAAGCTTAAAGCTAAGCAATCTATTACTTTGCAAACAACTTCTACTATCGACAGTTTCTTTGTTGAATGTAATCAGGATCAGGTTATGGTTTTAATCAAGGATCTAGAGTCTGTTTGTTAGCTTGACTGATGTTTGGGATTAGGTTGTTCCAGACAACCTTCAGTTAGAAAGTAAAGTAATGTTTGGGGGTGATGGAGTTAGGTTAGCGAACGGAAATCAAGCGCCTTCTCCTCAAATGATTAGCCGTATATTGGAAACTGGGGATGCTAGATCAGTTAAATTGGCAACTGCTATTCAAAATGGAAAAGTTGAGATTGTTTATTCGAAATTAGATGGGCTTAATGGTCGGTATTTTCCTGGTACAAATCAAATTGAGTTAAACCAAGATCTAATTTATACCGGAAATACTGGGTTAAAACGAGCTGCTACAATTACTGCACATGAAGGGCAACACTTTTTCGATGATATTTCCGGTGTGAAAAATATGTCTAATAAGTCTTATCTTGAGGCGAGAGCATTCCTAGCTGAACAAAAGTTTGCAGACAGCATAGGAAAACCAGAACTAGGAACCATATATGAAAATAGGGTTTTATTAGGAGAAAATGGTAGTCTGGCTACACGGTTTGATGCATGGGATAGAATAAAAACCATCTATGGTTTTAAATAGAAGGTGACGCATATGAGCATTAATTTGGCAAAAGATTTTTTAAAAGAAGAGCCAGAGAAATTAAGAACGATTGAGTTTTCTAAAGCGTTTCTTACTATTTGGCAAGGTAAAAGCCTACCCACTAGAAAGGTTGCTATAGTTTCCGGTAAAAGTTTTGATGATTTTGTGGCAAACGAAAATATCGGAAGTTTTCAAAGAGCTTTGAAAATTTTATCTCCTTCTCTGGATAGCGACAAATTCCTGGATGTATTTAGAGAACTCACACCGTTATTGAGGATTCCAATAGTTAAAAAGTTACCTTATTTGGCAAAGTATTCTGATAAGGTTTTCTTGCCAAAAAGTGAATCGGAAAAAATTGATTTTTGTGTAGAGAATTTAACTGATGGTTTGATAGAACATGTTTCTATAAAAAAGTCCGACTACTCAGTTACGATTGAAGTAATTGGTAAGGGTGAAAAATTTGGCTTGTTGTGATTTGTTCCAGACAATGCACCGCAGGTTGTTCTGGATGCGAGAGCAAGCTCATTAGCACTGAAAGAAAAGTATGGTCACCTAAGCCCGCAAGAGCGTGCAGGTAGGATTGACAAGCTTTCGCAGTTGAACTACGAACGCCGTCTCTCCGAGTCTATAGAAAGTCAGGATTTTATTTTTAGATATCTATCTGAAGACGGTCTTGATAAGTCTCTGCGTTATGGAAGTGTTCGTGGCTACTCAACAACAGAATTTTCGCACTCCAGTGGTGCTATTGCTCGCGGTGCTCAAATCAAGCCTGAGTGGGGAGAACCAACTTATGGTGTCGCGATCCCCGTAGATAAGGTCCGCGGATTTAGTGTCGCAAGGCCATTTGGAAATGAAGGAACACGAGGGTGGGAGGTTTATACAAATTCCTATCCAGAAGCTGGACAGGGAGGATGGACTCAATTCTTGCTTGATCCAGTACCCATAGAGGATACCCACATCTTTAGGTTGAAGCCATGAGTTGTGTAGTCTGCGAGTTGTGCCAAGAACGGTTTAATTCTGAGAAGGAATTCGTTGAATTTCGGCAGCGGATTGCCCAGATGGTTGAAATGGGCGAGTTGAAAAGTTACGGACAAATAGATCATTCAGGGCCATTTATAAAAATTCAATACAAGTGCAAACACTGTGGACAATTATGGGTATTAGAGTTTCCTGACCAAGCTTTTCGAGGGGGTTGGAAGAAGGTGCTATGAATACTGGTGAAAACAAAAAAACCGTCGATATAATTCTTCCGCCCAAATTGAATGAGGCGTCAGAAAGCGCGTTATCTTTGTGTGAGTTGTTTATAGGACGTGTTCTGTCTTCAAGCATGAATCCAGTTATGCTGTCTGTTGATACTCCAAATGCTGTTGTGGAGAGTAATAGTCCTGGTTTAAAAGACGCGCTAACTCTAATTTTGAAGTCGAAAAATACCGAGCCATTTTATAGGCAGTTCGTTGATCTGCTACATCCTAATGAGATAAGTGAAGAGTTAGGCGAAATTAGGTGCGTGATAGGTGCCAAAAAGCTGGTCTTAGGAGTCACAGAAAATGATGGATATCCAGACTTTTCTTGGAGTGTAACTGTGCGATAAGTTGTTCCAAACAAGTTAGGCAGAGAAGTTTGGGATCTAGATCCGAAGGTTCGTGGTAGACAGATTGAGTCACACCTTACAGAAACAGATTATAAAGATTGGGCTCGTTCCGATAACTCTATTAACCCAAAAACTGGCGAACCATTTAAGTCTAATAACTTCCCTTCGATTGATTTCCAACAAGGAAACAATGTTGTTAGTCTGAAAACGGTTAATACTGGTGGTAAATCTTGGGAGTATGATATGAGATCTCATATCGACCACTTGCAAAAGACTACCATTACCGTTTCCGACGTTCCGGCAACGAAAATATTGGATATTAGGGTTCAGCCAGGTGGTTTTAATGATGCGAAGCATTTAATTGAGTATGGCAAGCAGCGAAATATTCCAGTAATTATTAAAGAGTTTGGTGAATAATTATCATGGTACAAATTGAAATTGTTCTTAGAGGTAAAGCTTACGCTGAAGCTTATAAGTTATGGAATAAGCTTACCGAAGAATTTAAACAAATATATGCCGATAAAAAAGTGGCGGATGGATTCACTGGCAAAGAACTAGGTTTTACTGATGTTTCGGAAACTCTTCTTAAGAATAAGGCCGATAGCTTCTTTATTGAGCTTGATGGGGGGAGTATTGAGTTTTCATATATAGCAGATCTGGATTTCTCCAGGTTAGATATAAAGAATCTAGCTGCGTCTAAAGAGTATGCAGAAAAATGGGTTACTCAAATAGTAAATGACCCGTTTTTTGTTCAGGCTAGGTTATATGATGGAGAATATGACCGTTGGCAAAACATGGAAGATATTGCTTACTATGAGTCCGAAGGACGAGATCATTCGAATCTACCGAAGAAGAGCAATGGTTTGCCATTTCCTCTTGAAAGTGAAGTGATTGATATTTCTAGGAACCCAGGGCGATGGGATCTGAAGAATGGGTATATTGAATGTGTTGGTTCTACTATGTGGATGAGTAAGGATCTTTTGAGGGATATAGGGGCAGATAATTTTGCTATGGAATGTGTCTCTGATTTAGGAAGCGTACTTAAACTTGATGTACAGGATGAATGCTTTAAAGAGTCTACAGGTGAAGAGGCAGAAGCTCAGAAAGTCTTGAGGAAGGCGCTTTTTAATAAGTAGTTCCAAACAAATATGAACTTGAGGGAGCAGTAGAACCGAATAAGATAGACTTTGTTGCGCTACGGGCGAAAAACGCCAAGAATCCTAGTTATTTTAAAACCGAAGCTGTGTGGGTAGCCCCAGTAAATGGGACAGGGATTAAATACAAAGTCTTTCAACAAGAAATTGATCCCGATTTAGTGGTAAAAATTACCAATCCAAAAACCAAAAGGACCTATACAACTACAAATAGGGAGCTATTGGAAGTGGGAAATGCTCCTTATGTTCTGAAGAATGGTGTACAGTCTCGCATTGAATTGCATCTTAGTCGCCAAAATGCGAACGGTCCTCTGTTTGAACTAAGTGATTTAACGCATCGGTCAAAAACAGGCCAAGGAGGTGAGGCATTGCACCCATACAAAACCAATAGAGGGCGTGAAATGAATGGCGCGGGATCTGGGCCAACTCAAAGTCAACATCCAACATATCCTGTTGATAGATCAGCTTTTGATATTGACAGAAAAATCTATTGGCAACAGCGACTAATCGAGATAACGAATAGCGGAGGTCGTTAAATTGTTACCGGACATTGTCTCAAACTTCTATAAGTCTAACCTGAAGTGGTGTTATGACGGCGTTTTTTCTGCACAAGATGGAAAATTTATAGTTACGCAAGATGACAAGAATTATTTTGAGAAAGAGTTGGGAATAAGAAATGCTGACTCTGCCTTTATTGATTTTTATACTTTGGTGGCTATCCCAGTAGTGGGTAACGGTAGCGAAATTAGCACTTTGGAAAAAATTATTGAAGATGCTGAATCAGGTGAATATAGCTCACTGCCAGGAATGGAAGATTATTTACGTATTTCGTCTATTGAAGGTGAGGGGAGCTATTTTTATAGCAAAGTTAGCGATGAAGTATTTGATGTGAGCTGGGGAGAAGAGGAAAAACTCTCCAAGAGGATGTTGCAACCGATATACAAAAGTTTTTTCGATTTTCTAGAATGGTATTATACAGATAAGTAGTTCCAAACACACGCTGGACAGATAAATCTGTATTTAATGCATATCCTGAGCAAACTACATTAACCACATCAGGCATTGCAGAACAGTCTGCATTTTTATCAAAGCATGTACCTGATTTGACAACTGAGCAAGCTACGTTAATTTTAGAGCAGGGGCTAAAAAGAAATTCAACAGTAGTATTTGGTGGTAGCCGAATAAGAGGCGATTTCGGCAAAGGTAGTGATATTGATGTCGGTTTCGGTAGCTTATCTGAAAAGCAAGCTCAAAGAATAATTAAAAACGTCAATAAAGCCGCAGCTGATAATCCAAATTTCTTAAAAATGGAAGAACTTACTATTGTTCCTGGTAAAAGTACAAAAACTATAGAAACAATGACAACGCCAGAGCAATTTTTCCAAAGATCTGGGACTAGAGCTGGTGGAGACTTGAAAGCTGGTCAACCATATATTCCATCTGGATCAATTACGATAACGCCTGATGGCAAAATTATTATTCTACCTCCGGGAAGTTAAAGATGATTTTATATAGTGTAGATGGTAAGAACATTGATTCCAATGCGTTAACGTTTAGCCAATTTAGCTTCGGAAAAGGGGATGGCTTTGAGACTTTCCGCTACGAAATTAAATTTGCTAAAGGAGTTTTTATAGAAAAGCTCACACCTTTGTACAATGATGGTGTTGAAGAACTTAGAGAAGATGACGAGATTGCTGGTGATTTTGAGCCCCCATATCCGGGGGCTACTGATTATCCGTTATTATCTGAATTCATAGATATCGAAGGCGCATCTTTATTTGAATATCTTTATGCTTACCATAAGTTCGATATTCTTGATATTGCTTTAGATGAAGATAATGACGTTGCAAACTATGTAATTAACTCTATAGATTCAATTGAGAAAGTAGGTGAGGATATAATTGTTAAAGGAACTGCTATAAAAAGGTAGTTCCAAACAATAAATCTTCAGTTGTAATACCTGAGTCAGGTCCATCACCGAGCCTGATTGCACCTGGAAATATAAGTGCATCTAAGCTTGATTCTTTTTCAACTAAAGGGTTTGGGGAAGTTAAGCCAGGTCTGTATTTCCAAGCTCAGAGACAAGGTCAACGCGGTACTGGAGAATTCTTTAGTAATATGAAGCCATTGAACTCAATGGATGCAGAAGAGTTGTTTAATATCAAAGCATGGGGAAATAATGCCGAGCAACTTGGAGTGTTTGAGATCAAGCCTGGGCTTCAAGCTTGGCAGGGAGGAGTGAAAGGTGGATCAGGTACTCAAACATATATTCCGAAAGAACTTCATTCTGATTTTGTGAAACAAATTGATACTGAATCATTATTTGTCAATGAGCTTAAATGGATAACTAGACCATGATGAACCCATCAGAGGAACTGAGAAAATTGCTATCAGATGCTACTGGTGTGGATACTAGTACTCTTACCCATTCGGATATTCAAAAGCTGGGTATAAACTCAGTCGTAATACAGGGGGTACATAATTGTTTATCGTCTGATGACCAAGCTGATATATCAACAGGGTTTCTTTTTCTAAACGCGCTTCTAGAAAAGAATAAGCCTGGTACATTCGGTACTGATTTTTTTAAATATTTAGTGGGTAGATTGGAAAAACTTTTAAAGCATGAAAGTAAATATGTTTGTTATCAAGCTTTAGAGTTATTTGTTTGGTTAAAGGATAACTATCCTAATTATAGAGAAATAATGGCGGATTATCTTATTTCAGATGATTTGGGGTATAGAAGGATAGCTTTGTATCATTATTATACTTATGCAAAAAAAGGAGAAATATCTCCTTTGATACATTTTAGGCAAGATGATTATGCTGCAGAGAAAGGGATGAACAGCGATTATTTTTACGAGCTTAGAGATTTAGCATTAGAAAAAATAAGTTCTTTGGCTGGTAAGCAATTTTGTAGTACTAGGATAAGCGAGCCTTACGATGGTACCGTTGTTAGCTGGTATGACTGGAGTTTATTTTTGGAATGGTGGGAATTGGAAAAATCTAACTATTTGTAGTTCCAGTAAGCGTCCAAAACTCTGCCCCTAGGAAAAATAACCCAGTTGGTTCAAACATGCTGGCCAGTGTGGGCCAAAACGCGGTTCTTGATAAAAACGAGTTGCCCGACGTTGATTGGGGTGACAATACTGAAGTAGCGAAGTATCTTCTTAGCTTAGCGCCTCAAGATGGAACGTTTGGGGAGGGGTCCTTGTTCGATTCATCAGGGTATAAAATTGACTTGGATGAACTTGAGAAATATACGTTTAATAATAATCTTCATTTCAAGAAGAAAGCAGATGCTTTGCTTACTAACTCGATTAAACCTGCCATTGATGAGCTCGGGAAAATAGACAAAACTTTTTCAAAATACCGAACCGAATTCCAAGAAGTTCTAGTTGGTACTGCTGCGCAAGAAAGTTCGCTTAAATACAGGGATCAATTTAGTAATGGCCCTGCAAAAGGTTTGTTTCAAATGGAACCGAATACGCATGATGATATATGGGCAAATGTCCTTGCATATAAACCCAAAATAGCAAAGTTAGTAATGAGCTTCACAAATGGTGGTGATTTGCATTCTGAACTCCGAAATAATGATAAATATGCTGCAGCGATGGCTGGTTTACAATATTGGAGATATAGAAGTCAACTATCTTTCATTGAATCACCTGGTGCTCACTCTTATGCGCAGGACTGGAAAGTCTATTACAATACGACTAAGGGGCATGGAACCACCGTGCAATTTATTGAAAACTATCTTAAGACACAAGGTAAACCGTGAAAATGGCTCATATAAGACATGCTTTATACGTGATTTTAATAAGTATTGCCGGAATTACTAATTGTTTTTCATCTGTGGAAAAGTGCAACAAATTTGAGTCTGGCTCAAACAAAATGGAGTTTCATATTCATTCAAAGAAGAGCATGGAAATCCGTGATTTAAAAATATTCTACATTGATGATGCTGATGATTGCCTACCCACAAACGAAACTTATTTGTTAACAATTGAAAATGGCTATCCTAAGATAATTTATATGCTAGAGGGTCATTCCGTTGATTTTGCACAAGAGAACATGGATGAAGAACCAACTCCAGAATTGCTCGTGTATTACAATAGTGGCGGAAATCTTTATAATTTACTAATTTTTCAATTTCGTGATAGCAGCTTTAGGTTGCTAGATGGTGACGCCATAGTTAGCAATCTTAGGGACATAAAAATAGAAAATAAAACTATCATTGCAAACTATATTTATATCATAAACGGCGAACAAAAAATCGTTACTAGTCATTTCAAAGTATCCTCGGGTAAAGTGCTTCGACTTAGTAATTGAAAGCCGGTTCAGATTTTTCGTTCGTCATCTTGTTTAGTCCAGCGAGTTAGCATCAAATTGCTTAACTCCAATTTTGATTCAAAATTTGGCAACCGCTCAAACAAATCCATCAAATACTTATAAGGATTCACCCTCAAACTTTTACACGACCCCAACACCGAATAATAAATCGCAGCCGCACGACCACCGCGATCCGAGCCGACAAACAGAAAACTTTTTCGAACCACGGCAATGGGTCGGATGTGTCGTTCGGCCAGGTTATTGTCAATGGTTAGGTGACCGGCATCGAGATAACGAACCAGTCCATGCCATTGATTAAGCAAATAAGTAAACGCTTTACCCAAACTGGTTTTGGGTGGAATATGCGGCGCATGTTGATCGGCATAGGCTTTGATGGTGTTGAGTATGGGTGTGGCATATCTTCGTCGAAACCGTTTACGTTTTTTATTACCATATTTTTCACAAGCGGTTTCAATCTTATAAAGCAGTTTGATGTATTTAATCATGGTCTTGGCTTTACCGGTTTGCTCGGTGAGTAATGAGGCCTCAAAAAACTTTCGCCGCGCATGACTCCAGCACGCCACATAGTGAATTTTACCTGTATCATGCAACGATTTATAGCCGCCATAACCATCGGCATGTTTGTAGCCTTGGTAATCAGACAATAAGTCCTTCGGCCATTTCGAGGATCGAGTGCTGGTGTAATCGAAAATGACCAAGGGTGGATCTTTAAGAGGTCCACCAATATACACCCATAATCTGGATTGAATGATTTTGTTTCGACTCGGATCATCGTTTTGTTTGGGAAGAATCGTGTCATCTGTCCAAATACGCGGGCCGGACAATACTTGCTTGATCATTAATTTATAAACCGGATCGAGTAAATCAGCGGCTTTGAGTAACAGTGTACTCATGGTGGAACGCGGTAAATGCACACCTTGACGGGCCAGTTGTTGTTGAATGCGATACAAAGGTAAGCCATCACCAAACTTACTCACAATCAAATGCGCGAGTAAACTTGGTGTGGCGAAACTTTTTGGTAAGATAAAGTTCGGTAAGGGTGGGCGTTTAATGGTGTCTTCACAGGATTTACACGCATATTTTAATCGAGCGTATTCGACGACTTGGACTTTCGCTGGGATAAATTCAATCTTTCGAGTGATGTCTTCACCAATATGCGTCAGTGGTGCTTCGCAACAATCGCAGGTCTTATCGTGTTCATCCAGATCAATCTCAACTCTACGTTTGGGTAGGTCATCAGAAAACGTCAGTCGTTGTCGTTTCTTGCGATGATGTGCCAGTACGACGATGTTGTTGTTTTTTTCATTGTTTTGATTTACTTCGGACGATGAAGTATCCGCATCAAACAAGGACAACTGATCATCGGTAGTCTGTTCGGACTTCGCGGCAAACTGACGATGCAGTAACAAACGATTTTTCTCTCGAAGCAGCTGCACTTCTTTTTGAAGTTCATCGACTAAAGCTTTGAGTTCAGAGTAGGAATAATGTGTTTTCGTGCGTCCTTGCATGGCACTATTGTAATGCAAGTATCAGACGGATCAAATCACTGATTTATAGTGAAGTGTGGGTAGGCGTTTGAGTTGAGTGAAGTCAATACCATCAAACAATAAATCCAGTTCTTGACGAGTGATCGAAAGATGAGTGCAGTCATCCAACTCAGGAAACTTAAAGCGACCGCGTTCGAGTCTTTTATAGTAGATGGTAAAGCCATTGCGATCCCAGATCAGTAGTTTAATTTTATCAGCGGCTCGATTACGAAACACAAACAAATGCCCTGATAGGGGATTTTGTTGAATCACATCCACCACCAAGGCTGCTAAACCGTCAAAGCTTTTCAGCATGTTGATCGGGTTAATCGCGAAGTAAATCTGAATCTCTTGATCTAGCTTGAGCATGAAACACGCATCAAGGTCTCAATCCAACGTAAACCCTCTGCGGGTGAGCACGATACCGGCAAGGAAATCACACAGCCATTGGGTAGATCAATCCGAATCATCTCGTTGGATGAGGTTGGAGACACCGGCATCTCCAACTTCGCAGGTACAAACAAAGCCGAGGCCTTGGCGAGTTTCTTTTCCCATTTAAAAAATGTCACCGTCGAAAGATTGTTTTGTTTACAGTACGCGGTTTTTGATAGACCACTTTGTTTCATGGCCTCTATATGCGCCTGCCAATACTCAGGGCCCTTGCTGCGTTTATCCGTGCGAATGTTTTTGATGGATGATTGAGTGAGATCGTTCATGGCTTGCTCCTGCCGGTAATTTACACAGAAACAGGCTAACGGATCTTAAGCGAACTGGGAAGGTGCGGAGTTTGGGACGCTTACTATCACTGGACGGATTACAGCTTGCGAAAAATGAACATGGTCCTGTTAGAGCTGATGTTTCAGATAGTATTGGCTCTGATGAAAACGGTGCAAAAATATGGCGAGTTGACACTGATATTCAAGATATTAATAAGCTCAGTGACTTGATAGAAGATCCAATACTTAGAAATATCTATGAAAATTCTGTCAAATTTACCAGCGATATGAGGAGTGGTAAATCACAAGTTAAAAACTCAATGGAGCATTTTGCATTCAAGAATTTAAGTCCTGGAGCGTTTGTAGGTGCGCAATTGTTCGACATGTTGATCCCAGAATCTCCAGTTGATTTTGCTTTAACCTTGGCTGGGTCCTCTATGTTGGGTAAACTACGCAAGGTAGACGGATTTGTTCCAGACAACAAAACTTCAGTGTTCACGAATAAATTTCCTGAAGATAGCGTTGGTCCGGCTAACCTTATAAATCCGAATAGATTTACTGAGATTAACCAAAAAGCCAATTATGTAGTACTCGAGGATGGCACTTTGCTGCTTGGTAAACAATCCAGGAAAGCGCCTGGTGGCGGTCATATTGATATTGCCAACAATCGTCCTGTAATTGCTGCCGGCGAGGTCAAAGCTGTAAATGGCGAGTTGAAATATATCGACAACACTTCGGGTCATTATCAGCCCCATGGGCAATCTGCACAAAAGGCAACTGAGAAAGCGTTTCAAGCACTAGGATTTGATACCACGAACAAATATATAGAGAAAGTCTGGAGGTTTGATTCAACACTTCCTCGTGGCGGTGAATGGGTAAAGAAGGATTAATGATCATGAAAGTTGCAGATGAATTCTGGACCTTAGTACAAGCCGCAGAGTCTGCATGGCAAAAAACTGACGGCACGGATGAACTTGAGCCCTATTTGTTACAAATACTCCAGTTTGTACAGTCCAATTCTAATAGTCGTGAAGAACTTGTCGAGAATTTTAAAACGATAGTAAAAGAAGAAAAATGGCCTATTGAAATTCTTGAGTTTTGCATGAGAGAACTAAAATGGGACGAAATTAAGCTATCAGTTCTGCAGGAAATGTCGAATAGCTCAGATTTAAGAGTTCGAGATGCATTAAGCAGGGTTCTTGCGGTTTATGAGAAAGAGTGGGAAGATTCTGATTTGTATAAGTACTACAGCTAACTACTAGCTGATTATTTGTTCCAAACAAGCTCTCTCTGAATGATGCGATTAATGGATTACGCAATACATCGGGCACTAATGCGGATCAGTATGCTCGACAAATAGCAGAAATGTCCACCCATGTTAATCAGAATTCAAATCGTGTAGTTTTGGGCAAGTGGGTTGACAATGGTGGGTATATCGGTGAGGCAAAGGCTAATGGTGGAGTATGGTTTGAGACGGACTCCAGCTTTTTCTCAAAACTCACCAATGGTTTAAGCAAGACAGAAGGTAGAGCAAAAGCTTGGTCTGTTAATGAACAATTCCTTCATGGTCAATTAGAGCGTGGCGTTGGTCGAATTGATCTCCATGGCGAAACAATCAGAGAAGTTTTAACTAATAGACCAAAAAGCTTCACGGCGATGGAGATTAAATATCTTGAAACCAACGCCAAGAATTATGGTTATGTGAGAGATGGTAATTCTTGGATCAAGGCTGACAAACAATGACTATCGATTTTCAGAGAAAAGTGCGTAGGGCCTTGGAAGATTTCTTTTCTGCCAAGGGTTTTAAACTAGACGAAACTTTAGATTTGGATGGTGGTAATAAATCCCTAGTTTTTTATTCTTCCCCACTCTGTAAGTTATGTTTTTATCAATCCGAAAGGGATGGGGAAGTAAATTGTTTGATCGGCACTATCGAAGCAAGCAATGAAGAATTAGATAATGCCGAGTGGTCATATTTGAACTCATTGATATCTGACGGGGAGCAGTTATCGATAGAGGAGTTACTAGCTGGAGTTCCTGACACGCCTATGAGCGACGAGGAACAGCTCAGTGAAATTGCGATAAAACTTAAGCAGAACTTCGATGCATTAGTAAAGCAGTTACCTAATTAGTAGTTCCAAACAAAGCCGACAACATCTCTACGGCTGAATTAGAGGGCGTACTTGGTCAAAGATACGCAGGGGTTAAGGAAGCATCGCAGTTCTTACAAAATGCTGGAGTGCCACGAGATATCAGGAAGCAAGTTCTAGAGAGTTTTGATATTAAGACTCTCAACTTGAGACAAGCAACAGATAGCGAATTTGGTATCAGGTATTACGATAATGTGAAAGCGTGGGAGAAAGGTCGTTACCTGTTCGAAACTTTCCCTGCTTCAAGACAAAATCTAGCATTAAAACCAGAATGGAATCAGATGACCTACATGAAGCAATTCCAAATTAGGCCTAATACTAAAATTCTTGAAGGGCGTGCATCTTCAATGGGAGTAGGTGTTGAAGGCAGTCAAATTCAGAAATATATATTAGATACAAACGACTTATTGGAGCCATAAATGAGTTCAATAGAGCAGGCAACTAAGCTGGTCAAATCTGCTATGGAGGCATTGGATCGAGAGCTATCTAGCTCTCCTGATCCTAAACTAGCCAACGTACCAAAAGTACAGAAGGATGCTTTTAAACAGAAGCTTCAGAAGATGTTAGACACTTTGAATTCGGGTTCTTTACCAGAAAAGAGTCAGCGGAACTTAGGCCTTACACATGCGATAGCAGATAGTTGGCCATTTGATTCGAAGTTAGCTGAGGACATAGCAAAAGCAGAAAGAGCTTTCATAGAAGCCAAGTAGTATTGTTCCAGACAGTGCTTTCGATGTTTTACATCAGGCCGGTAAAGTAGACTCTAATGGCTTTAGGCATACTGAGGGCCTGGGTTCACATATATCGATGGCTGAGTTACGTCAAACTGGAGCTCTACCAGGAACTCAAGGTGTAACGTTAACGGATAGGTCGATTCGGTTTGGCGATGTCTATGAGTTAGGCAGGCTTGATGGAAGAAACGTCGAGTTTGCGTTGACCACTGAAAGATTAGGCGATGGGACATTGGTTAAGAGGCTATACAGTGGCAATGCTTGGACTAGCCCAGTTCCGCGTGATTCTAGATTGATTGGTCATGTTCATCCGAATGAAACTGCTACACAAATATGGCCATCTCTAAAAGATATGGATTTAGTTAATGCAAGATATTTTAGGCAGTTGCAACAAAACCCTTTGGCTAAACCGCAGCCAACAAGAATTTTCTGGGGTACAGGCAATGCTGACAATACAATCTATTATCCAGGGTTCGGCAAGGCACCTCGTACAGGAGGTGCAAAATAATGCTGAATGAAGATATGAGAGATTTAGCTGATAAATTTATAGCTGAAACTGGTGTTGAGATTGGTCGGTTTTATATCGAAGTTACTCCTTATTCTGAAATGCTTTGTTTTACGAACGAGGACGGCCGAGAGTATGATTTGCCTATTTCTGATGAAAGCTTGGCTGACGCAGTTTTTTCTAGGTTAAGGGAGCTCGGGGTACGTGTAGAAGAAATAAAATAGGTTGTTCCAGACAGTGCAGGGATCAGATCCGAAGCGGCGGCAAATATCAGACAGGCTAGATCTATCCTTAGAGAAACTAGGCAAGATTTACTACCCTCAGAAAGAAATCAACTCATAAAGGCTTTTGAGTTAGAGACCTTTAGAGTAAAAACACTCAACAGTGAATTAGTAGAATTTCGATACTTTGATGGGTTAAAAGGTGGAGCAAAACTTGGAGGTAGATGGTCCACTCCCCAATGGATTGAGAAAATTGAGGATCGAATACGGATTTTGGCTCTACCGAACAACCAGGTAACCAAGGCTGCTGTTGTAAAATATCAGCCCGGAACAACCGTGTTTCAAGGTACAGTAGCGCCGCAGCCAAAGCCGAACCTAATTGGAGGAGGACAGCAAACTTACAATGCTCAAGGCCCGAGAGCAATAATTGAGGAGTTAAATTAATGCAAAATGACATTATTGAATTACTCAAGACGACCTTAGCTCTCTACAGAAGAGACGCAATAAATACTTCAAATTCCGAGGATCGGGAAGAATTGATGAATATCGTGGCGACAGCTGAAGCACTTTTGGAAGCACTGAAGAGTGGGAATGTCGACGATATATCAGACAAAGCTCTTGGTTTTTCACGAAATGTATCTGATGCCTATTGCGTTCAACCCCCAAGCTATAGAGCTTTAGCGGAGTGTGTCAAAAGGATAAAAACTGAAATAGTTTGATGTTCCAAACAAGAAACTCTTCGATTTAGGTAGCATTAGATCGCTTGAAGTAGACGGCCTAAAAGCACAGAGGATTGCTCAGGGTGATAACGGAAAAGTCGCTGTGATTGGTAGAGCGATGGGAAATAATAAAATCAATGGTGTAAGAGATTATGCTGCTGTGCTCCAAAAGAAAGGCTACGATGTAGAACTTTTTGATGGTGACATGATTCCTCGTTCAGCACGCAAAGAATTCGAGAGGTTAACCGAAGGTGGTCGTAGGTTGACTAATCCTGAGCTTGTTAAAACTGAAATGTATCAGGCGAACAAAGCTTGGGCTCAGAAGATTGAATCTGAAGGGTACACAATCATTGATATAGGTAATCCTCATAATCAGGGTTTTAGCCCATTTTATGCTGTTGAGAAGCAGACCATATTTGGAGGGAGTAAGTAATGAAAAACTCCACACCAGTAAAAGATAAAGCCAAAAAAGTTGAATCATTCTTGGTGATGTTAGACAGTCTAACTAGTATTGGATTTAGGCTTAAACACACTAAGCATGTATCAAGTAAGGGGCCAGCAGGAGATAGCTACGAGTATTTGCTAAGCGGTGATAATGGTGTTTCTGTGGAATTTACATTCTATCCAGCATTCGGGGATAAGGGCGACTACATTGTCATTTATGTGATTGATGATAAGACAGATAAAGACTTTAGTCTGGATTCATGGGTACAGAAGCGTGGTACTATTTCTCAGCAAAGCCCTTTTAGTCTTTCTAGCTATAGCGGAGAATTTGAGCAACAGTTAAGGGAATTCATGAAATTCGTGAACTCTTTGTTTAGTGATTTAGAGCTATTGTCAGTGTTGGAAGGTAAGTCTTGGATTGATGTGAGATTTAATTGGGGAGAGTCAAAGTAGACTAGTGGGTAGTTCCAAACAAAACGCTAAACCATCAAGCATCATCCGGGGTAATTCTTCAGACCGAGCAGGGAAAAACAACGACAATCCTTGGATCTTATAACAAGGATATGGCGTCAGTCATTGATGAGCTTGGGAATGTTAAAAGTATGGACTTTGGTCCAAAGCCTGGTAACTTCAATGTATTAAATGCGCCAGATGAGTTGTTCAGAACACTGGGGCCAAAAGGATTTTGGAACGAAGTCAATGTACCATTCTTAAATTCTGCTACCTCTAGAGGTGACAGTATTCTCATGGCTACTAAGCCGGGGTTCGATGTTATCGATAATCGAGGGTTGGGTGTCTTGATCAGGCCAAACACATCAACAGGTAAAATGGAACTGACAGGATTTGGGGTATAGGTCATCTGGAAAGTACCAGAAAACTATATATGCTTCACTACTGCAGAGGGAGAAGGTTGCTATTTGTATGACAAGATTACAGGCAGGGTCTGGGACTTTGAGCTAGCAACTAGAGATCGTTTTGTGAATGGCGAAATCCCTGCAAAATGGGATGGGTTCTATGAGTTTATGATCTGGTATTTGGGTGCAACCGATTAAGTTGTTCCAGACAAAACGCTAAACCATCAGGCATCATCCGGGGTAATTCTTCAGACCGAGCCGGGAAAAACAACGACAATCCTTGGATCTTATAACAAGGATATGGCGTCAATCATTGATGAGCTTGGGAATGTTAAAAGTATGGACTTTGGGAAAGCGCCTAATATTCGTTTTCTAAACCGAAGTCCAAACGGCGTCAGGCTTTAAATTAAATGTCAGTACGATGATTGATCCGATGTTTAGTGAATCATTGAGAAAGTGTTTGAGAGAAAAGTACAAATGATGGATGCCGAAGTGATCTTTAGTTGAGGATAGATGGGTGCTGAGATGGACACCCCGCATCCGGCATCATAATGTGCCAAACTTGTAAGGTGTTCAATCAAATCAAGCAAACGGGGTGTCCATAATGAAACATAGCGTAATTAGTATCGATTTAGCAAAAACTGTTTTTCAAATCTGTGCATTGAATGCAGATAACACAATCGTTTCAAACAAGAAACACTCTCGCAAACAATTATTACATGCCATGCGGCAGTTTGAACCAACTGAGGTTATCATGGAAGCTTGCTATTCGTCGCATCATTGGGGTAGGGAAATTCAGGCCTTAGGTCACACTGTCAAGCTGATTCCTGCCTATCAAGTAAAACCCTTTGTGGTAGGAAACAAAAATGATCACAACGATGCCATTGCGATTGCTGAAGCATCGCGTCGCCCCAAGGCCAGCTTTGTTGCAGTTAAAACGCTAGAACAGCAGGACATTCAATCACTGCAACGCATACGAGAACGACTCGTTAAACAACGCACAGCAACCGCACATCAGTTGCGAGGCTTAATGGCAGAATACGGTGTTATCGTTCCGGTTGGTTTAAACAAACTACGCAGCAGTGTTCCCGATATTTTAGAAGATGCGCAACAACCGTTGACCATGACTGCTCGAGGTTTTGTGCATCGCCTCTATCGTGAATTAACGGCCCATGACCAGCATGTGAAAGCGCTGGAAGCGGAATTGAAATCACTGCTCGCAAATAACGAAGATTATCAACGACTACAAACTATACCCGGCATTGGCCCGATCAGTGCGGCCACCTTAATGGCCTCGATTGGTGATGCCAAATTTTTCAAGAACGGTAGACAAATGGCGGCGTGGATGGGGTTAACGCCCAAGCAACGAGGCAGTGGGGAAAAGAGTCGTATCACCGGCATTTCAAAACGGGGTGACAGAACATTAAGAAAATTACTCATTCATGGTGCACGAACGGTGTTGAACTGGTGTGAAAAAAAGAATGACGAACTCAACCTATGGCTCAAAACACTGAAAAAACGCATGCATCCTTGTAAGGTTGTCGTCGCATTGGCCAACAAACTTGCACGAATTGTTTGGGCCGTGTTAGCGAAGAAGCGACCCTATGCAATCGCATAAACCAATAACATCAATTGAAATTAACAGATTAGCCTAGCGGTAAAACAGTGTGATGTAAAAAACGGTTTTCCCTTGCCAGAGCCTGAGTCAGGACAGCGGTCATCAAGGCCAAGTGGGTGCCGAGGCGGCAAGGGGCTCTTTAATCTCATCAGGGCTCGGCAAATGCGTTTGCCAACTAGAAGCCGGATATATGTCTAAGACCGTTGTTGATTACAACTGATTAAACTACTGGAAGAGAGGGTACATATGTGCAAAAACTTTTGACTTTGCGCGGGGGTCCATATATGTCCTTGTGGTTCCACGCAAACGCCACCTGGATCATTTGATCCCGCGCCTGTCGCTTTGTCATACGATTCGATGGCGCTCGTTTCAACCAGTCATAATAACCGCTAGTGGAAACGCCGAATGTATGGCTCATCATCCGCACTGAAAATTCTGACGAATGCGATTTCATAAAATCATACTTCACTTGAGTTGCTTCGCGAAGTATGTTGCCGCTTTTTTTACGATAGCAAGCTCCTCTTCTTTCTGTGCGAGCAGCCGTTTCAAGCGTTGGTTTTCTTTGGCAAGATCGTCATTTTGTTCATCGCTTAATGCGTTGTACTTCTTGCGCCAACCATAAATCAACGACTCAGCTAAACCCAATTGCCGCGCCGCTTTGGCAACACCGATGCGCTCTGATAAGGCCAGTGCCTCACGTCGATAGGTTTCAGTATGTTGGCGATTAATTGGTTTTGTTCTCTGTTCAGACATCTTTCCCACCAATTAAGGCTATAATAACTCCTTAACTGAGTGTCCGAAAGTAGTGGGTAGGATCAGTAGTGAGTTTTGTTATTTTTGGACAGGAGGTGTCTAGAGAACCCAAAATTCAAACATTAATTAAATATCCTATACTAATGGTCCTAAGGACCATTAGTATAGGATATTTATATGATTTTGTAAAGAATATTGTATATCTAATGCTAAAAACTTGACAAACAGGTTTCACAATGCTATATGTCCTTAGGACATATAGCATTGTGAAACCTATGAAAATACTAAAGGCTATTACGCTTTCAATTGGTGAATTAGAACAACCAGTAATCACCTCTTATCAACTCGGTCTGATTATATTTAACCTATATAAAACTAAGATATATAAAGGTGAACCGATTACCAATATTCAGAAAGAAGTCGCTGATTCTACGATTTACAACAAAATTATCAGGCTATTAGACAGTGATGGGATTCTAATCCAATACAAAGGATTACCTCTAGGCGCCGCATATAGCCTTTTAGGACGTAGCCATGAATCAATTGAAGATGTTGTTTGCATTATAGACCCCTTTTCATATGTATCGCATTTAAGTGCCATGGAATTTCATGGTTTAACTAATAGAGGCCCCAGTAAACTATTTGTATCTTCACCAGCACCAAAGCAATGGAAGATATTTGCGTTAGAACGCATGGGCAAGGACTTGAAAAAGGATTGTAAAACCTACCAAGAAAACAAAATGCCATTACTGAGAAGAACCGTAATTAAAAAAATTGGGCGAAGAGAAATTCATCGATTTAGTAGTGTCCATTGGGGCGCGTATAAAAACGTAAAAGGTCGTTCAATGAGAGTCTCTACAATAGGAAGAACGTTTCTAGATATGTTAAGAAATCCAGAACTGTGTGGTGGGATAGATCATGTTTTGGATGTATTCGACAAACATGGTCGAGATTATATTAACCTTATTGTTGATGAAATTGATCAACATGGAGGCCCCATTGATAAGGTTCGTGCTGGATATATCTTTGACGAACGATTAGGGCTTAAGTTTGAAAAAGAAAAAAGTTGGATTAAGTTCGCACAAAGAGGAGGTTCAAGAAGACTTGATGCATCTAGTGAATATGAGCCAGTCTGGTCCGAGAAATGGTGTCTTTCATTAAATATTATTTCAGAGAACTAAGGAATTCTTGTGATTGAAAATACTCATATTGGCCTATGGGTTGAAGAAGGGCAAGATGATAAAGAGCGAGAATTTAGAGCCGCAGTACATACCATATTAGCCGCGATTGCAAATGATTCAACCCTAAGTGCAGATATGGTAATCAAAGGCGGTATATTATTGGCGATCAGATATAAGAGCTATCGATATACAAAAGATATCGACTTCTCAACAAGTAAAACACAGCATGAAATTAATCCAGACGAATTGGCAGAAAAACTAAATAGCGATCTAATTCAGGCAGCGGTGAAGTTAGACTATGATCTAGATTGTCGCGTGCAAAGCTGTCGAATCAAACCGGCAAATAAACCCGATGCATCATTTCCATCCGTTAAAATGAAAATTGGCTATGCGCAGAAAGGGACAATCAAACATAGGCGTTTGTTAGCAAATAAATCGCCTACTACCATTTCAATTGACTATAGCCTCAATGAAGTTATGCCCAATGTTGAGTCCATCGCCATTGGAACAAACGAAATTTTGAGAGCATATAAGTTAACAGATTTGATTGCAGAAAAATTACGTTCAATGTTGCAACAAAAAATTAGAGATCGAACAAGACGGCAGGATATATTTGATTTATTGCTATTAATTGAGAAATATCCTGATCTTGACGTAACCGAAAAGAAAGAACTATTAGATAGTTTAGTTAAAAAATCTAAATCAAGAGGGGTCTTCCCAACTATAAACTCTTTGGATGATCCTGAAATACGCCAAAGGTCAAAAGCACATTACCACACCTTGTCGGATGAGATAGACGGTGATTTGCCTGCTTTTGATCGTACGTACAATGCCGTGAACAAGTTTTATAAGTCACTTCCTTGGTCGTAATAGACTAAGCTGCGACAACGCATTTAATAATTTTCGGTCAATTGTGAATCAATATGGTGGGGTGCAAATTGAAATAAAAAACCTTTATTAGTTTCGTTTCAAAGTGAGAATTTTAACAAGCATCAGCTCTGTGGAATAAACGAGGGATTATATGAAAATTCTTGTTACTGCATGTTTAATAACTTTTTGTTCAGTTTTTATTTCAAGCAATTGTTATGCTACAAACTCTGAATATTATTTAAACCAAATGAATATTGCACACGTTTTAGATCAACACACGAAAAGAATTCTACCCGCTCTTAAGAATAGGGATGAGACTGTAACTGCCTTGCTTGTAAATACAATAGGGCACATGTTGCGCACCGAAAATGAGCACCTAATGTACGGTACACTCTATTTAGTCAAAGATGTACTAATTCATAATCCAAAGTTTCAAATTACGTGGTTCGCTGGGGATGAGGAAGCCTTTCTAGCATTTAAAGCGAACCTACAGAGCTTTTATATAGTAATCGCGGAATCCCAAGTCGTCGATAAACAAGCAAATAAAGAAAAAATTATTCGCTCTCTGTCTGACTACATAAAAATAGAAAAGGATGCACAGCTTCGATCAGTTGCGATTGAAACAAAACGTGCATATGAAAAAACGATTATTAATGTGGAAAAGTATGATTAGGGGTTATAAGATGAATACCTATAAATGGCTTTCGAAATCTGTATTGTTGATTTCCCTTGTCTTGTTGACATCGATTGGTGCATTTAAAACAGTTCATGCTTACGGCACACCGCCCTTACCCGAATCCAGAATTATGGATAAGATGTTAAAAGATCATTTGCGTAAGGAGCATAATTGCATAGTGGGTGCAAATGAGCATTTCGTCTTGAATTGGAAAGTTGATAATTCTGGTACAGAGCCAGTCGGGTTCGTTTATGCTGGAACATCGTTAGGGGCAAGTCATTGCAGCAACATTCTTCATCATGCAATCGTGATGCAACCAATGACAATTCATACTTTAGCTGATATTGAGAACAACAAGTCTAACTTGATTATCAGTAACCGGACATCAATCAACGCCCTTGGAAATCGGCAGCAGCTTCTCGATGCCCGATAAACTATCAGCTATCGGTAGATCAGTAAATACCTTTTTCAAATACTCAAATGGTTCAATTTCATTGGCTCTGGCCGTTTGAATTAAGCTGTAAATGTTCGCACTGGCTTTCGCTCCACGTTGACTGGTGGAAAAAATCCAATTTTTGCGGCCAATGACGAAGGGTCTTATTACATTCTCCGCACAGTTGTTATCCAGTGGCACGTTGCCATGATCAAGAAACACGATCAGCTTTGGCCATTGTTTTAAGGCGTAATGAATGGCTTTACCGGTGAGTGTTTTTGGCGGGACGTGTTGACTGGATTTTTCCAACCAGATTTTGAATTGCTCGATAATGGGTTTTGAGTATTGTTGTCGTGCTTGATATTTTTGTTCGGGTGTTGCATTTTTAGTTTCTGTTTCGATGGCGTAGAGTTTTTTGATGAAGGCTAAGCCTTGATGGGCTTTGCCGGTTTTGTTGTTGGTTTGTGCTTTTATGGCTTCAGTGAACTTACGCCGTGCATGCACCATACAGCCAGCGTGGATGATGCGATTTTCTTGTGCGACGGCATCATAACCGGCATAACCATCGGTCACGAGTATGCCTTTGAAATCTTCAAACAGTTGCTTGGGTACTTCGCTGGATCGACTGGGATGATAGTCGTAGAGAATAATTTTATCGCCTTGTCTTCCTCCAGTGCGAACCCACATATACGATTGGCTTTGTGGTTTTTTACCTGGTTCATTGAGCACTTGCACCGTGGTTTCATCGCAATGAATCAGTGGGCCTTGATTGAGTTTGTCATTTAAAAGATTGATGATGGGTTGGATCAGTTCTCCGACTTTGCACATCCAATTAGCGAAGGTCCCCCGATTAAAATCAACGCTGATTCGTTTCCACATATCGGCTTGTCGATAAAGGGGCAAAGCGTCAGCATATTTTGAAACTGCAATATGGGCTAACAGTCCGGGACTAGCTTGGATTTTTGGAATTGGCTGTTTCGGTAGTGTCGCAGTTTTGATGGTTTGATCAAAGCAAGGACACGCGTACCTTCTTCGAATGTGTCGGATTATTTGGATCTTAGCGGGAATGATGTCGAGTTGTTCAGAATAAGTTTCACCGATGAGTTTTAGGGTGTGGCAAGCCCCTAATATCCTAGACACTTGCAAGCTTCCGATGATACTGTTTTTAGAACGCCATTAGCGACAGCCCAACATTGTTGCCGTGGCGCCGGTTTGGATTGTAAAAAACTTCGATTAAGAAAGGATAAGTTCTTTAACGAAGTGCAATATGAAATAGAAACGACCTATTTTAATAACATTCGTCACTCTGGAAATGCAATAAGCCGCGTGCCACAAAATAACAATTCAGCCAATGAAGGAAAACGGTTTGTCCTTATACAGATTTCGTTTCTTGAGCCAATCGTCGATACCAACAACCTACAAAGCAATCAAGAAATATCACAAACTCAAATAGCACCACCCGATTTATAGCCGATTTTCCATTGGATGTTGACGACCAATATGGGTAATTAGATTTATGGCCTATCAATTTTGCTCTTTCACTTTGGAGTAAAATACTACAACACCAAGTCACCTACACTGCCTGTTTGGCTTAATAAGCCACTTCAATCTTATGCCAGAAAAGTCTTTGCCAAAGCGAGCGGGTTAGTGATGGCCTTGATTTTCACAGTGATCGCTGCAGTATTTTTCTATTGAATTCATTAAAGAATCACACTCTGTCAAGGAATATCGGGAGAATATTCATGTCGGAAAGATCTTGCGAAATCAATAAAAGAACTATCACAAGGTATTGAGAGCGATTAATTTACTGCAGGCACGCCTCTCGTTTAAGCAGGTTAAATGATTGTGCGGTTTATGTATTGATACAGTAAGTATCAATATACTCAACCATAACACTATTCAGCTTTATGATGGATTGAGATATACTTGTACTACATCGCAAGGAAGTGATTATGGTTTATTGTGACCAGTACATCTCGAAGTTGTCAAAACCGAGATTGGTGAAGTACTATCCACGAAAAACACTGTTTAGTTGTCTGGATACCTGTCTTGAAAAAGACATCGTATGGGTAGTGGGTATTGCCGGTGCGGGAAAATCCTCCTTAATCTCCTCTTATTCAAAGGAAAGAGATCTCAGCACTTGTTGGTATCAACTGGAAAAACAAGATGAAACACTCTCTTCATTTTTCTCCGTTCTAAACTGTTCTGCATTATCACTCGATAAAGATTTTCTTGATCGTGTTCCACACTTCGATGAAACCTATATGTCGGATATTGAGCTATACGTCCGCCACTATTTTCGTCATTTTTTCTCGCTTTTTAAAAAAAACCAGATACTCGTTTTTGATGATGCACATTTAATTGCAACAGATTCGCAACTTCATCTTGTATTTAAAACCGCAATGTCAGTTTTGCCACCTGATAATCATCTTATTTTCATTAGTCGTGAAATGCCACCGTTCCTATATGACGATCTAAGAGCAAAACACTTTTCGATTCTCGAAGGCAATGAGTTAAAACTAAATGCCACTGAATCAAAAAACATTATTCGACTACTGTGCTCAGACAAACCCATTAGCGAAGATCAAGCTGACGCACTTCAAGCCATGTCAGGTGGCTGGGTCACGGGCTTAATATTATTGCTAGAAAATCCCGCATCATTGGACGCAACAAACTCCAATATTTTTCACAACCAGGCGTTAATATTTTCGGTGTTAGCGAATGATGTGTTTAATCAATTCAGCGACGATGCAAAAGACTTGCTTATGAGTTTATCGCTGTTGCCCTGGTTTGACTTGGCGATGGTAGAGTTGTTGGGTTCAAATAAATTCTCAAAAAATTTTATTTTGCAATTAGAGCGAAGTGTTTTTTTCATTGCTCGTCTGGAGGGTAGTGGTAATAAATTCCGAATGCATGACTTATTCAAAGACTTTTTGCTCGATTGTTTATTCAAAACACAAACTAACATAGCAATTAATCAACAAATTGATAAACTATCATCTCTGTTGGAACAGCAACATCACATTGATGAATCGATTGCAGTCGCACTAAAGTCACCCGATAAATCTCATTTCATTTTTCTAATTGATAAATATGCTCCCCACTACTACGAAACCGGTCGGATTAAAATCGTCGCCAAATGGATAGGGCAACTCGATCAAACAGAGATAGCCGAACACAACTGGTTACAATTCTGGGTGTGCTTAGCGGATATACTGGAGCAACCCGCTGAAGTTCGGTTGTCCCTGGAACATCTGTACCGTCGTTTTGAAAGCGACAGCGATATTGCCGGGCAGGTGAGTTGCTGGTGTGTCATCATTGATACTTATATTTATGAATTTTCCAGCTTTGCCAGCATAGACCCGTGGATTGAAGTGGGTGAGTCCTTTATTGAAAACCTTTTGAGTCAGCTTCCGCAAACCTTACGCGACCGGGTTACCTGCGCAATGTTTATTGCCCTGATGTATCGTCAGCCGGGTCACCAACAAATGCAATATTGGCTGGATGCCGCAACTCACTTGTATTATCACACCCAGAATTTTGATCTAAAAGCCTATCTAGGTCCTCATTTGATTGTCTATCGAACTTGGTGGGATGGCAATTTGTTAGAAGCACAAACCCTCTTGGCTGGCCTTGAGCCACTCAACACGGAAAAAACCTGCCAACCGTTTATTCGCATTATGATTTTAACTTATTCGTCGGCGTTAAAATGGGAGCTGGCTCAATATGAAAGTTGTTTAGAGGAATCGAACCAAGGATTACAGCTAGCCGATGAATATGGGATTCATGTATTTGATGGGTTGTTATTGTGGCAAGGATCGGTCGCCGCCTTGTGTACGGGCGACCTTGAGTTAGGGCAACAAAAAGTCGACCAGATGGACAAGCTGCTTTTTAAGCAAAATAGGCCTGGTGCAGACCACCATTTCTACAATGCGATTTATTTTTGTAGTCGGGCTTGGATTTGTCGGCTAAGAAAAGAAACCGATAGTGAACTGAGGTATGCAAAGCAAGCCGTGAATCATACAGAAGTCTTCGCCGCACCATTCTATCATTCCGTCACTCAAATCGAATATGGACGCCTTATGGCGATGAGAGATAATGAAAAAAGCGGCTTGGCGTTAATCGAACAGGGTATCGCGAGTGGGAAAAACTTTCTTCACAATGGGTCAACCTTGTTTCTCGGCTATAAGGCATTAGCAGAAATATTCAAGAACAATGGGCAACACGAGAAATGTGTTCATTATCTGGAGAAAATGCTCCATATTGGTCAGCAATGCGGTTTCGTGAGTCATATTTTCTGGTCTGATGAAGAAATGGTCGAGCTATTCAATTTCGCATTGCATCAGGCAATCCATGTCGACTATGTGCAGCGGGTGATAAAAACTCGAAATCTACAACCACCATTGGAAAATGCCTCGCACCTATGGCCGAACCTCATTCACATTGATTCATTTGGTGAGTTTGTCGTGACGCGAGATAATCAGTCTGTGTTTAATCAACAAGATGAGGACTCACTGGAATTCAAACTGTTAAAATCGATTGTCACACTGGGTGGGGAAAATATTCTTCGCGAAAATTTAAGTCGTGACATCGGCATCGTGGAAGATGAATTATCGCCTTATCTCACCCGTCTCAACGAAAAACTAGGCACAGACAATGCGCTCATATTTTGTGAAGACAAAATTAGTTTAAATCGTCGATATATTTGTTTGGACTCGTGGGCACTCATGGATTCGACTCCAAACCATGATGATGAACAACAAAGTCTAAACACCAACTTAGCAAAAATATCTATCCCACGAAAATGCAATTTACTACGCAGAGATCGTTTGTTTCAACAAATTGATCACGCCCGCGAGAAGCCAGTTTTATGGATTACATCGCCTGGTGGTTCAGGTAAAACAGTGCTTTTGACTGACTATTTGAACGCTACAAACACGCCCTGCATATGGTATCAAATCGATTCGGGTGATGAAGATATCGTTTCATTTTTTCAATACATGACACTCGCCAGTGCTAAAGTCAGCAACAACACACACAATGTTTTGCCCAAACTGCTACCTCAGTTTCAGGGATCAATCACCAACTTCGCACGAAATTATTTCCGCCAGCTTTTTTCAGCGATTAACACGCCTTGTTTTTTGGTTTTCGATAACTACCAAATCCTGTCCGACGACAGTGAAATACATCAAGTCGTATTGCAAGCCATTGAACAAAGCCCAAGTCACCTTAGCATCTGCATATTAAGCCGCGCCAAGCCCAATAGTGTATTTTCGCGTTTAGTCATCAATAATGAAATCGCGGCGATTGATTGGGAGCACCTTAGATTTAGCGAAAGCGAATTCAGCGAGCTGGCTACTTTACAGAGCCATGCTGAGCTATCAGAAAACCATTCAAACCTGCTTTATCAGAAAACCCAAGGTTGGGCTGCGGGATTGGTATTGCTCTTGGCACATGTTGGTGAACAGAACGGATGTTCACAGGCGTTTGATATTGATCATTATGAAGAAATTTTCGACTACTTTGCCAATGAAGTGTTAAACCAGATGGCTGATGCTGAGCAAGATTTTTTGATTAAGACGGCACTATTGCCGCATATGACTAAGCACATGGCAGCGGTACTTAGTGACCAACCCCAAGCGAGCACCTTATTAACTCAACTCTCGAAACACCAATACTTCACTTATCATCATCACGAGTTAGATCATTGTTTTGAATATCACCCACTGTTTCGTACATTCTTGTTATCCCTGGGTGAAAAGCGTTATGGAAAGATCCGCTGGAACACATTACAACACAAGGCATCGCAGTTGTTGGCAAGCAGTGGACAAATCGAAGAAGCGGCACAGCTACTCATTGCCTCAAATAACGCATCCGCTTTGGCTAATCTGGTGATCACTCACGCCAAATACTTGGTGGAGCAGGGACGTTATCGTTTGGTCAACAAAATGCTTTGTGCATTACCAGAAGCCATGATCGAAGCAACGCCATGGTTAAGTTATTGGCGGGGCGTAACCCTTTATCCGTTTGACCATAAAGCAGCGCGTAAAGAATTTGATCGGGCTTATGAAAGTTTTAAAACCAAGCGCGATGTAGCGGGCATCTATCTTAGTTGGGCAGGATTGGTAGAAACCTATATTTACACCTGGGATGAGTTTCTTACCCTAGTGCCGAGACTCAAAGCGTTGCAACACATTCGCCTTCAGTATCCGCACTATCCCAGTCGTGAAATTGAAAGTCGGGTTGTCTATGTGGCGCTAAGCGCGACCTCAGTTGGGACAAAAT
>JAOUJM010000305.1 GCA_029883265.1 Gammaproteobacteria bacterium | reverse complement strand
AGCATCGATAACCGCTTGTTTGGCGCTACCAACATCGCTAAGAATAGTATCGGCATGCAAATCATTTTTAATCGTTTGCATGACCGCTAACATGGCGCCCATGGGAACCGCAAGAATCACGATATCGGAACCTTTGACACTTTGCGCCAGATCCAGCTCAAACTTATCGATCACACCTAAATCCAAAGCCGTTTGCAAATGTTTAGCATCACGTCCCGAACCAATAATTGTCTCGACAAGACCTTGTTTCTTGGCTGCCCGAGCTAGCGAACCACCAATTAGTCCGACGCCAATGATTGTCATTTGTTTAAACAAAGCCATTATGCGGATAAAACCTGTTTCAGCGCTTGAATAAATTTGTCATTTTCTGCTTGGGTTCCGATCGAAATGCGTAAATGCTTTGGCATTTCATAACCTGCAATTGGACGCACGATGACGCCTTGTTGTAATAATTGCTGATATATTTCGCTGCAATCGCGCTCGAATTCAATACAGACAAAATTACCTTGCGATGGCAACCATGCTAAACCCATTTGGCTGGCAGCATCGGTGATGGCTGCCATGCCTGCCGTGTTTAGTTTGACTGATTGTTGTAAATGCGAGTGGTCATCAAGCGCAGCTTGCGCAGCTGCCAAGGCAAAAATATTAACATTGAATGGTGGACGCACTCGGTTCATCAAATCCGCCAATTGCGGATGACTAACACCATAACCCACGCGCAAACCCGCAAGCCCATAGGCTTTGGAAAATGTACGTGTGACCACGAGATTGCTAAACTCGTTTAGAAAACTCAAGGCAGTTTCGTATTCATCAGCGTTCACATATTCGTGATAGGCCTCATCAACAACACAGATGACGCTAGCAGGCAATTGCTCTAGAAAATGTCTAATGGCTTTGGCAGACAACAAAGTACCGGTTGGATTGTTTGGATTCGCAATAAACACTACACGAGTGTTTTCATTGACCGCCGCCAACATCGCATCTAAATCGTGCCCCCAATTAATCGCCGGTACTTTAATTGGTTTAACATTACAGGCTTGCGCAATAATTGGATACATGGCAAAGCCATGTTGCGAATAAATCACTTCTGCATTCGGTGTTGCAATAATGCGGACTACAAATTCTAGAATATCGCTCGAGCCATTGCCCAAGGTGATTTGATTCGGTTGCATTTGTAATTGTTGCGCCAAGGCTTGTTTTAAATAGAATCCATTACCGTCCGGATAACGTGCAAAAGAGTCAATACTGTTTCGTATGGCATCCATGGCTTTGGGACTGGGCCCTAACGGATTTTCATTTGAGGCTAGTTTGACAATATCGCTCAAACCTAATTCTCGACTTAATTCCTCGACGGGTTTTCCACCTTCGTAGGGACGAAGACTCGACACCCCTGGGGTGCATTGCTGTAAAAATAATTCTGTACTTGGACTGTTCATGTTCACCTACTAAAACACTTTGCGTGGATAGGCTCCAAGCAATTTATACAAAGCGGCTTCTTGCTCAATTTCGGTTAAGGCAGACTTCACGGGTTCTTCTTCGGCGTGACCTTCAATATCGACAAAAAACACATAATCCCACATACCTTTGCGCGATGGACGTGATTCGATTTTTGTCATACTAATATTGCGTTTGGAGAAAGGCTCTAACAAATGCAATAACGCACCGGGACGATTGCGCGCGGATAACATTAACGAGGTTTTGTCCTGACCACTTGGGCCTGATAAGCGTTTTCCTATCACCAAAAAACGCGTTGTATTAATTGGTTCGTCTTCAATATTTTTAACCAGGGAATTTAATTGATATATTTGTGCTGCGGTTTCACCGGCGATAGCCGCTGTACCGGTTTGCTCTGACGCCAACTTAGCGGCTTCACCATTACTATTAACCACTTCGCATTGCACACTAAACATATTGGCACTCAACCATTCACGACATTGAGCGAAGGATTGCTGATGAGAATAGATTTTTTTAATCGCTTTTAATTCATTTTCCTGGCTGATTAGGTGATGCTCAACACGTAATTCAATTTCACCGCAAATAACCAGGGGTGAACGCATGAACATATCGAGGGTTTGATTCACCATACCTTCAGTACTGTTCTCTACGGGTACCACACCGTAGTGACAATTACCGGATTCCACTTCACGAAAAATTTCATCTATGGCGTTTACCGGATGAGTTTTCACTGAATGACCGAACTGTTTTAACGCAGCCGCCTGAGTATACGTACCCGCAGGACCAAGATAAGCAATATTCATCGGCATTTCCAAAGACAAGCACACGGACATTATTTCTCTAAACAAGCGTGCGATTTCTTCGTTACCAATAGGACCTTGATTGCGCGCTTGCACTGCCCGCAGAACATCTGCCTCGCGTTCAGGACGATAGAAAACCGGGTCCCCTAGTTTTATTTTTGTGTGGCCAACTTCTTGCGCCAATTGGGCACGTTGATTCAAAAGCTGATGTAACTGCTGGTCAACGGCATCAATTTGCTGTCGTAAACTGGCGAGGTCATGTTTATCACTCATTACTATCTGACCTAGAGCGCACGGACTTTCAAAATGCCACTAATGCTTTCAATTGCGGCTAATACATTATCGGAAACTTCACCTTCCACATCGATCAGTGTATAGGCATTTTCACCTTTGGATTTATTTAAAAGATCAATAATATTTAAGTTTGCGTTGGCTAAGCATGTGGTAATCTGGCCAACCATATTGGGTACGTTTTTATTAGCGATTGCAATGCGATTACCGCCAGCGCGTGGCATGTTAACTTCTGGAAAATTAACGGAGTTTGTTATATTGCCGTTTTCCAAAAAGTCGCGCACTTGTTCTGCTACCATGATCGCACAGTTATCTTCGGCTTCAGCCGTGGACGCACCCAAATGTGGTAGTGCAATGACTCGCGCTTGTCCTTTTAATTGATTACTTGGGAAGTCACAAATATATGCGTTGAGTTTGCCTTGTTGTAAGGCATTACAAACGGCAGTATCATCGACAATGCCACCACGAGCAAAATTTAAAATGGTTGCTGTTTTCTTCATTAAGCCGATACGTTCAGCATTAATCATATTTTTAGTAGAATCGATTAAAGGTACGTGAAACGTCACAAAGTCCACTTTTGATAATAAATCATCAACACTTGTCGCTTGCTGAACATTCGATGAAAGTTTCCAAGCACCTTGCACGGTGATACCAGGATCAAAACCAATGACTTTCATGCCTAAACTCAATGCAGCATTGGCAACCAAACGTCCAATAGCACCTAAGCCAATTACACCTAAGGTGCGCCCAGCGATTTCAAAACCAGCAAAATCTTTTTTGCCCTGCTCGACTGCTTTATTGAGCGTGGCGTCGTCACCATCCAATGTTGAAGTAAATTCCCAAGCCTGACATATATTTCGTGACGCTATTAACATACCAGCAATGACTAATTCTTTTACTGCATTAGCATTGGCGCCGGGTGCATTAAATACTGCAATACCGCGGTCGCTCATGGCATCAAGCGGAATATTATTAACGCCTGCACCCGCACGCCCCACGCAGAGCAAACTTTCAGGAATAGCCATATCGTGCATTTTGAATGACCGCAATAAAATCGCATCAGGATTTTGAATTTCAGATGCGATTTCATATTGATCCCGTGGTAAACGTTCCAAGCCGTTAACAGAAATATTGTTCAAGGTAAGAATTTTATTCATTTTGTTATAACTCCTTTTCTTACGCCTGGCGTTTTTCAAAATCAGCCATGAAATTCACGAGTGCATCCACACCCTCTTCCGGCATGGCATTGTAAATACTTGCACGCATACCGCCCACTGAGCGATGACCTTTTAATGTGGTCAAACCGGCTTGTTTTGCTTGTTCCAGGAAGCTTGCGTCTAGATCGGCATTTGCTAGCGTAAAAGGCACATTCATCCATGAACGATAACGCGGATCAACTGGATTCGCATAAAAATCAGATTTATCAATCGCATTATAAAGTTTTTGTGCTTTGCGCTCATTTATTTCAGCCATTGCGCTCAAGCCACCACGGCGTTTTAACCAGTCAAACACCAACCCAGCAATATACCAAGTGTAGGTAGGTGGCGTGTTATACATGGATTCATTGACCGCCATGACTTCATAATTAAACATGGTCGGGGTACTCTCACGCACTTGTCCAATCAAATCGTCGCGCACAATCACAACGGTTAAACCGGCAGGACCAATATTCTTTTGCGCACCGGCATAGATCAATCCGAATTTACTCACGTCAATAGGACGCGACAAAATAGTTGATGACAAATCTGCCACGATGGGCACATCGCCACAGTCGGGAATTGCATCGAACTCTACGCCTTCAATGGTTTCGTTGGGGGTATAATGCATATACGCTGCGTTTGCATTTAACTTCCACGTACTAACATCAGGCACGGTATTAAATTTTTCTATGTCAGCACCACAAACAATATTGACCTCGCTATAACGCTTAGCTTCGGCGATGGCTTTTTTACTCCAACTTCCGGTCAGCATATAGTCGGCCTGATTTTTGTCGCGCAATAAATTGAGTGGAATCATGGCGAATTGACTGCTGGCGCCACCTTGTAGGAACAATACTTTGTAATTATCGGGAATGGCCATCAATTCTCGCAAATCAGCTTCGGCTTGTTCCGCAATGGACATAAACTCCTTGCCACGATGACTCATCTCCATCACCGACATTCCCGATCCGCGCCAATCAGCTAATTCTTCTTTAGCTATTTGTAAGACTTCTTCCGGGACCATTGCTGGTCCGGCGCTAAAGTTAAATACTCGACTCATTACCTCTCTCCTAACTCACATTCTTTATTCTTCTATGGAGCTTTCATCTCCACCATTCATATCTTCTGGTTCGCAAATTCGTTCGACGCCACTCAAACGTTCTCCTTGATCCAAATTGATTAAACGCACGCCTTGGGTATTCCGTCCAACCACCGATACTTCATCTACGCGGGTACGCACCAGCGTTCCACCGTCACTAATCAGCATCATTTCATCACCTTCCGTGACTAAGCCAGCGGCAACCACAGCACCATTTCGATCAGTGGTTTGTATGGAAATGACACCTTGGCCACCACGGCCATGAACGGGATAATCGCTAATTGGTGTACGTTTACCGTAACCATTTGCGGTTGCAGTTAACACCATGGTATCTTCATTGCCATCGCCAATAATTAAGGCGATCACGCTTTGACCTTTGCCAAGTTTGATACCGCGCACGCCATAGGCATTACGTCCCATGGGACGTACATTTTCTTCATTAAATCGAATCGCTTTACCTGAACTG
>JAOUJM010000068.1 GCA_029883265.1 Gammaproteobacteria bacterium | reverse complement strand
AACCTTACCGCATGTTCACTAGTCGTGCTGAATATCGTCTATTGTTACGTGAAGACAATGCCGATCAACGTTTAACGGAAATCGCTTATCAACTGGGTTTGGTTGACGAACATCGCTGGCAAATTTATGCGAATAAACAACAAAAAATTGAAAAGGAACAAGCCCGTTTAAAACAAACGTGGTTGCGACCTGATCGAGTACCGGTTGAATTAATTAAGCAAGCGATTGGACAGGAATTGGTGAATGAAGCCAATTTAGCCGATTTATTAAAACGTCCAGGCGTAGAATATGAAAAATTAATGCATTTACCTGACATGGGTCCTGGTGAACACCAAGAGCAAGTGATCGAACAAATTGAAATTAATGCCAAATACGCTGGATATATTCAACGTCAGCAAGATGAAATTCTGCGCTTAAAACGCAACGAAGAAACCGCCATGCCAGAAGATCTGGATTATGCTCAAGTTTCGGGTCTATCCAATGAAGTACGCCAAAAATTAACGCAACAAAAACCAACAACTCTAGGTCAGGCTGGACGTATACCTGGCGTCACGCCGGCAGCGATTTCTTTGTTATTAGTGCATTTGAAAAAAAGTAGTCTCGCCCATGGGCTCAAGAGCGCATAAATGTTGGCACATGAACTCATCGAGCAGGGTTTAAATCAACTTGATATTGGTTTTCAACCTGAGCAAATCGATACACTGCTAAACTTTGTACAGATGCTGCAAAAATGGAACAAAAAATTTAATCTCACGGCTGTTAGTGAAACCGAGGCGATTATCCACAAACATTTATTCGATAGTTTGGCAGTGTTGCCATATATTAGGGGCAAAACCGTTCTAGACATCGGTAGTGGAGCCGGCTTTCCAGGTATTCCGCTAGCGATATTTCTACCCAAAATTAATTTTTCTCTGCTTGATAGTAATGGTAAAAAGACTCGTTTCCTGACCCAAGCATTTATTCAATTGGGCTTAAAAAACGTAAACGTGTTGCAATCACGTGTCGAACAGCTAGATAAATCAGAAAAATTTGATAATGTGATTTGTCGAGCTTTCGCCCCCTTAGCCAAGGCTGTAGCGCTTTCAAAGTTTCATGTTGAAAGCAAAGGTCAGCTATTATTCATGAAAGCACAGGCCATCACTGCAGAAATTCAGGACCTATCTGAGACATATGCAGTAGAAACAATTGAGTTAGCTGTACCTGGCGTGGCTGAACAACGCTTTCTGGCCAGAGTTGTAAATTTTTCCAAATAAACGGCTGTTTTTTTGGCCTTGGGCTAAATTCCGGCTAGAATCCAATAATGATTTGGTATTGTCCCGCAAACCCGTGGGAAATTGAGCAGGAGGCAAGAATGTCTAGAGTTATCGCCATCGCGAATCAAAAAGGCGGTGTAGGAAAAACCACCACCGCTGTTAATCTAGCCGCATCGCTCACCGCCACCAAACGCCGCGTGCTTGTCATCGACCTGGATCCACAAGGCAATGCCACCATGGGAAGTGGTGTGGATAAGTCGGATGTGCAGTATTCCAGTTATGACATATTGTGTGAAGGTGTTGATATACGTAACTGTTTATTACCCACGGATCCCGGTGGATACAAGATTGTCGCTAGTAATGGCGATTTGACGGCTGCAGAAGTGCATTTATTAGAAGTCGAGAATGGCGAACTACAACTTCGAACTGCCTTAGGCACGATTGCCGAGGATTACGATTTTATTTTAATTGACTGTCCGCCATCCTTGAATATGTTAACCGTCAACGCGCTAGTTGCAGCCAAATCGATTTTGATTCCCATGCAGTGTGAATATTATGCACTAGAAGGCCTTTCGGCCTTACTCGATACAATTAACAAAATACGCGAAAGCCTGAATCCGGATTTGGCCATTGAAGGTTTATTGCGCACCATGTATGACCCGCGAAATAACCTTGCGGTGCAAGTGACAGAACAACTCTGTAAATATTTTGGTGACAAAGTCTATCGCACCATTATTCCACGTAATGTTCGTCTAGCTGAAGCACCAAGTCATGGTATGCCAGTGATTACCTACGATAAGACATCTAAAGGTGCACAAGCGTATTTAGCCTTAGCAGGGGAGATTTTGCGTCGCGACGAACTCAAAGAACAAGTCGCTAACGCTTAAGAATTAAGGAGTTATACTTAATGGTCGCAAGAAAAAAAGGTTTAGGTCGAGGGCTCGACGCATTATTAGGTAATAAACGACCGACGGCACCCATGAGCGATGGTAGTGTGGCGGTGGCAGAAACTCTCGATGGAGAATTACGTGACTTACCCCTGGATATTATTCAGCGGGGGAAATACCAACCGCGTTTAGATATGCGCACGGAAGCCTTGGAAGACTTAGCCAATTCGATAAAAGCCCAAGGGGTGGTACAGCCCATTGTAGTGCGCCCGATTGGAAATAATCGCTTCGAAATTATTGCCGGTGAACGCCGCTGGCGTGCATCACAGTTAGCCAATCTGCACAATATTCCTGCGATTGTGCGTGATGTGCCTGATGAAGCCGCAGTTGCTATGGCTTTGATCGAAAATATTCAACGCGAAGAGCTGAATCCCATTGAAGAGGCCGCAGCTTTGCAGCGATTAATCGACGAATTTGAAATGACTCATCTGCAAGCTGCTGAAGCGGTGGGGCGTTCAAGGGTGGCGGTTACTAACTTATTACGTTTATTGAGTTTGACCGATGAATTAAAAACCATGTTGGGTAATGGTGAATTGGAAATGGGTCATGCACGAGCATTATTAGCATTAAGCGGTGTTGAGCAAATGGAGGCCGCACGCATTGTGGTGCATAAAAGGCTTTCCGTGCGTGAAACCGAACGATTAGTGAAACGTTTTCAAAATAAAGAAACGCAAAAACCAAAAGATGACATTCGTAATGACCCGAATATTCGCCGCCTACAAGAGCAATTATCGGATCGTTTGGGTGCCAAAGTGAAAGTAAATCATCATACCAGTGGCAAAGGCAAACTCGAGATCAGTTACAATAACTTGGACGAACTTGATGGTATCTTAGCGCATATTAAATAGAATGGTGGCGAAAACCACATCATCTTAATGAAAAATTAAACTTACCCCTTTTCCTCTTGATATACATATTAGCTAAAGCTATAATGCGCGCGCTTTTACAATCGTGATCTGTCATGAAAAATGAAAAAAAGCCGGGCTTATTGCTCATTAGTGTAGGAACTATCCTCAGCTCAATGGTGATTTCTGGTTTTGTACTAGGATTTCTTACGGATCTATGGCTGGATACTAAACCAATTTTTCTATTGAGTTTTGGTTTGTTGGGGCTAATTGGCGGTAGTTTGAAGGTATATAAGCTACTCACTGACCCAAGAATGTTTTAACGGTACCTCGAAAAGCACGAATTTTCGATAGAGATACCCGCTATACCCCCCATTTGGGGTAGGGAACTAGCCCGATGTGCTGGGTACAATGCGCACACCGGAAGTCGATAACAAGGTGCTTTACCTTCTTCGAAAAGAAAAGTTTTTCACGGTAGCCTAGTTTGAATAACACGACCCGAGACGTTACCTCGAGCATCCGACGACTAATAATATTTCAAATGATCGTTGGGCTCGTCACGGCCATAGGATTCGGCCTCAGCCAAACAGGCTGGCATGCATTGAGCGCTTTTTATGGGTCTTTAATCAGCATGATCTCAGCGCTTATTCTGGGAAGAGGTGTTAGCCGAGCGAGTAACGCCGCAATCAGTGACCCGAAAATGAGCATGGGGATATTGTACGCAGGCGCGGTTTTTCGATTTTTGCTGGTATTAGTTTTATTTGTACTGGGGCTTTTGATTTTTAAATTAAATGCTCTGGCTGTTGGTGCGGGTTTTATCCTGGCACAATTAGGATTTGTTTTTAACTTTCAGGCGTCGAAGCCTGGAGCTAAATAAGTTTAGGAGAGGAAAGTTGAGCGGATCTTCTGAAGAAAAAATGGGCACTGTTGAGTATATTCAACACCATTTAACCAACCTTTGTTATGGCGAATGTGATCCTGTAACCCATAAAGCCAGCGGATTTTTTGCTTGGCATTTGGACACTATCTTCTTCAGTTTGGCCTTAGCGCTCCTAATCATTACGGTGGGCTGGCGTGTTGGCAGCAAACTTTCTCCTGGTGCACCCAAGGGTTTTCAAAATTTCGCAGAAACTATTATTGAATTTGTTCAAGGCCAAGTACGTGATACTTTTCCGGGCCACAACCCCTTAATTGCTCCGCTAGCATTAACCATTTTCCTTTGGGTTTGGTTAATGAACTTTATGGACTTAATTCCTGTCGACTTGCTTCCTTTGTTAGGAACTATGTTCGGAATCTCGTATATGAAAGTGGTTCCCACGACTGACTTAAATACCACCATGGCTATGTCTTTGACTGTCTTTGCTCTTATTATTTATTACAGTATTAAAGTCAAAGGTGTCACTGGTTACCTTAAAATGTTTTTATTCCACCCCTTTGGTAAATTTTTTATTCCTGTCAATGTTGTTATGACAGCGATTGAAGAGCTCGCCAAGCCTTTAAGTCTAGGTTTACGTTTATTCGGAAATCTTTTCGCGGGTGAACTTGTATTCTTATTGATTGCATTGATGGGTGGTACAGCGGTTGGTGCTCTTGCGCTGTCGATTATGTTCCCTCTTCAAGTGGTTCTAGATTTTGCTTGGTTGATTTTTCACATACTTGTTATCACCTTGCAGGCTTTCATTTTTATGGTGCTCACTATCGTTTATCTTGGTATGGCACATACCAGTGATGAGCATTAAAGAGTTTCGGTAATTTAATTTTTCATTTTTTTAATTTGTTAAGGAGAAAGAACTATGACACCTGATATGATCGCCACTATTTACGCTTATACTGCTGTTGGCGTTGGTGTTATCTTGGCCGCTGCAGGTCTTGGATCGGCAATCGGCTGGGGTTTAATCTGTGCTAAAACGCTAGAGGGTATTTCCCGTCAACCAGAAATGCGCCCAGCATTAATGACTAACATGTTTATCTTCGCTGGCTTGATGGAATCTTTCCCTTTCATCATTCTTGCTTTCGCTATGTGGTTCTTGTTCGCTAATCCATTTGTTGGTGCACTACAAGCCGCTATCGGTGGTTAATCGAGTTTTATCGTTAATCAACTTTAGAGGAAAGTAACCATGAATATTACAGTTACTCTGTTCGCGCAAATGCTTGCATTCGCTTTGCTGATCTGGTTTGTCAACAAGGTTCTTTGGAAACCTATGTCTGGCATGCTTGATGATCGTGCTAAGCGTATAGCAGATGGCCTAGCAGCGGCGGAAAAAGGTAAAAAAGAGCAAGAACTTGCTGAAAAACGTGTGGTTGAAGTGATATCAGAAGCGAAAAAACAAGCATCCGATATCGTTGCCCAAGCGCAAAAACGTGCTAGTGAAATCGTTGAAGAAGCGAAAGATAAAGCGCGTGAAGAAGCCGATCGTGTAAAAGCATCTGCGACGGCTGAACTTGAGCAAGAAGTTAATCGTGCGAAAGAACATTTACGCAAAGAAGTTGCTCAGGTTGCAGCAATTGGCGCATCAAGAATCTTGAAAAAAGAAATTGATGCTGGCAAACACGCTGACATCTTAAATGACTTAGCAGCTCAGATCTAATAGGTGTAGATATGGCAGAAACTCAAACCATTGCACGACCCTATGCTCAAGCAGTATTCGATCTTGCTGTTGAAAAAAATGCTTTGGCTTCTTGGTTCGAGCAATTAAGTATGCTTGCCGAAATGGTTAGCAATGATCAAATTGCTGCACTTATTGGCAATCCAAAAGTGAGCAATGAAGATTTTATTGCAATTTTAGAAGCTATTGCTAAAGGCAAACTTTCGCCTGAATCAGTCAATCTACTAAAACTATTGGCTGAAAATAATCGTGTCACTGTGATTCCTGATATCGCTTTAATTTTTGAAGAACTTAAAGCAGAAGCGGAAAAAACAGTGAAAGCAAGTTGTATATCTGCAGTTGAGTTAGACAACGCAATGAAACAGAAAATTATTTCAGCGCTTAAAGCACGTTTAGGTCGGGAAGTGGAGCTTAGCTGCCAAGTCGATGCAAACTTATTAGGCGGTGCGATTATTCGCGCCGGAGATCTGGTGATTGACGGTTCAGTTGGCGGACAACTTGAGCGTTTAACCACAGAGCTTGTTCACTAGAGCGAATTCAAGAGGGAAAACCCATGCAATTAAATCCAGCTGAAATCAGCGATTTGATAAAAAAACGAATAGAAAATTTCGACGCTTCGACTGAAGCTCGAAATGAAGGTACGGTTGTCAGTTTAACTGATGGTATTACACGTATTCACGGTTTAGACGACGTAATGTCCGGTGAAATGGTTGAGTTTCCAGGTAACATCTACGGTCTTGCTTTGAACTTGGAGCGTGATTCTGTTGGTGCTGTACTATTAGGTGATTATGAAAGTATTTCTGAAGGCGATTCAGTTAAATGTACGGGTCGTATTTTAGAAGTACCGGTTGGTGAAGCTTTATTAGGCCGTGTTGTTGATGCCCTAGGTAATCCAATTGACGGTAAAGGTCCGATTAATTCAACTGAAATGTCGCCGATTGAAAAAATTGCACCTGGTGTAATTGCTCGTCAATCGGTTGATCAACCTGTTCAAACAGGTCTTAAAGCGATTGATGCCATGGTGCCGATTGGTCGTGGTCAACGTGAATTAATCATTGGTGACCGCCAAACCGGAAAAACTGCTGTTGCTGTCGATGCGATTATTAACCAAAAAGGTAAAGGCATTAAATGTATTTACGTTGCGGTTGGTCAAAAAGCTTCTTCCATAGCAAACGTGGTACGTAAATTAGAAGAACATGGCGCCATGGAGCACACGATTGTTGTTGCGGCGGCGGCATCTGATTCTGCAGCAATGCAGTTTATTGCACCTTACTCCGGTTGTTCCATGGGTGAATACTTCCGTGACCGTGGCGAAGATGCATTAATCGTATATGATGATTTGACCAAACAAGCGTGGGCTTATCGCCAAGTTTCTTTGTTACTTCGTCGTCCACCGGGTCGTGAAGCTTATCCTGGTGATGTTTTCTACTTGCATTCACGTCTATTAGAGCGTGCATCTCGTGTTAATGCTGATTATGTAGAAAAATTCACTAATGGTGCGGTAAAAGGTAAAACCGGTTCTTTAACCGCATTACCAATTATCGAAACCCAAGCGGGTGACGTGTCTGCATTCGTACCAACCAACGTTATCTCAATTACCGACGGTCAGATTTTCTTAGAAACGGATTTGTTTAATTCGGGTATTCGTCCTGCGATCAATGCTGGTTTATCAGTATCGCGTGTTGGTGGTGCCGCACAAACTAAAATCATCCAAAAATTGGGTGGTGGTGTACGTATGGACTTAGCTCAATATCGTGAGCTTGCCGCATTTGCCCAGTTTGCGTCAGATTTGGATGATTCCACTCGTAAGCAAATTGAACGTGGTCAACGTGTTACGGAATTAATGAAACAGAAACAATATTCACCGTTAAGCGTCGCTGAAATGGCCATTTCTTTATGTGCAGCCAACGAAGGTTTCCTCGATGATGTTGAAGTCAAAAAAGTTGTCGACTTCGAAGATGCATTGCATTCATACGCGAACGCAAATAACGCGGATCTGATGGAAAAAATTAATTCCACAGGTGCATTTAATCCAGAAATCGTTGCTGAACTAAAAAGCGCTATTGAAAATTTCAAAGCTAACAGCACTTGGTAAACAGGAGCAAGTCGCATGGCCGTAGGTAAAGAGATACGTACTCAGATCAAAAGTGTGCAAAACACACAAAAGATCACCAGCGCGATGGAAATGGTTGCTGCGAGTAAAATGCGTAAGGCGCAACGCCGGATGGAAGCATCCCGTCCTTATGCATTGAAAATTCGCAATGTCATCCGCCATCTTGCTCATGCACATCCGGAATATCGTCATCCTTATTTGGATGCCAAGGATGATATCAAGCGTGTTGGCATTATTTTGATCTCCACAGACCGCGGCTTATGCGGCGGTCTGAACACCAATTTGTTTCGTAAAACCATCTCAGAAATGCGTCAGTGGAATGAAAAAGGTGTTGAAATTGATTTATGTCTAATCGGTCAAAAAGCCGGTTCTTTTTTCAAACGTTTAGGTGGCCGAATTGTGTCACAAGTATCGCATCTTGGTGATGAGCCAGGCGTGAATGACATTATTGGTACCGTAAAAGTTATGCTGGATGCGTTTGATGAAGGCAAAATCGATCGCTTGTTTTTGATGAGCAATGAATTTGTTAACACCATGACTCAAACACCCACGGTTGAGCAACTAGTTCCCGTGCAAGTGGAAGAACCGGAAAAAGAACTGAAACATCATTGGGATTATTTATATGAGCCCGATTCAAAAGGTGTTTTGGATCAATTAATGGCACGTTACATCGAGTCTTTGGTTTATCAAGGTGTTGTCGAAAATATCGCATGTGAGCAAGCCGCTCGTATGGTTGCAATGAAAAGCGCAACAGATAATGCCGGTGATCTTATTGACCAGTTGCAATTGGTTTATAACAAAGCCCGTCAAGCCGCGATTACTCAGGAAATTTCTGAAATCGTGGGTGGTGCTGCAGCGGTCTAACAGTTTTATAGTTTAAGAGGAAAGAGCATGAGTACAGGTAAAGTTGTACAAGTAATCGGAGCGGTTGTGGACGTTGAGTTCCCCCGTGACAACGTGCCCAAAGTTTATAATGCATTGAACATCGAAGAAATCGGTTTAACGATGGAAGTGCAACAACAACTAGGCGACGGTGTTGTTCGCTGTGTTGCGATGGGTTCGAGTGATGGTTTAAAACGAAACATGAAAGTTAGTAATACGGGTGCTGCGATTTCAGTACCAGTCGGCAAGAAAACGCTTGGCCGCATCATGGACGTTTTAGGTAATCCTATTGACGAAAAAGGCCCCATCGGTGAAGAAGACCGTTGGGAAATTCATCGTAAAGCGCCTTCTTATGAAGATTTAGCTGCTTCAACTGAGCTACTAGAAACCGGAATCAAAGTTATCGACTTGGTTTGCCCGTTTGCAAAAGGCGGTAAGGTTGGTTTATTCGGTGGTGCCGGTGTTGGTAAGACCGTTAATATGATGGAATTAATTCGTAACATCGCCATCGAGCACAGTGGTTTCTCTGTATTTGCGGGTGTTGGTGAGCGTACTCGTGAGGGTAACGACTTCTACCACGAGATGACGGATTCAAACGTAATCGATAAAGTATCCTTGGTTTATGGTCAGATGAATGAGCCACCAGGTAATCGTTTGCGCGTTGCTTTGACTGGTTTGACTATGGCGGAATATTTCCGTGAAGAAGGCCGTGACGTACTTTTCTTCGTTGATAATATTTATCGTTATACCTTGGCAGGAACAGAAGTATCAGCACTTCTTGGACGTATGCCTTCGGCGGTAGGTTATCAGCCGACACTTGCAGAAGAAATGGGTGTACTTCAAGAACGTATTACTTCAACGAAGACTGGTTCAATTACTTCTATCCAAGCGGTATACGTACCTGCGGATGACTTGACCGATCCATCACCTGCAACTACGTTTGCTCATTTAGACGCAACGGTTGTACTTTCACGTGGTATTGCTGAACAAGGTATTTACCCGGCTATTGATCCTTTGGATTCGACTTCACGTCAGCTCGATCCATTAGTTATTGGTCAGGAGCACTATGAAGTCGCGCGTGATGTTCAAGGTACCTTGCAACGTTATAAAGAATTAAAAGACATTATCGCCATCCTTGGTATGGACGAATTGTCTGAAGATGACAAATTAACCGTTGCTCGTGCACGTAAAATCCAGCGTTTCTTGTCTCAACCGTTCTTTGTAGCGGAAGTATTTACGGGTTCTCCTGGTAAATATGTATCTTTGAAAGATACGATTTCTGGATTTAAAGCAATTCTGAATGGTGAATACGACCACTTACCTGAAGGTGCTTTCTACATGGTAGGCAGCATCGATGAAGCGGTCGAAAAAGCCAAGGGTATGAACTAATTCTGGAGTGTCATTATGGCATTAACATTTCATGTAGATATTGTTAGCGCGGAAGAGGAAATTTTCTCTGGCACTGCAGAAATGCTATTCGCACCCGCTTCCATGGGTGAAGTTGGCATTATGGCGCGACATGCGCCATTTATGTCACCACTAAAACCGGGTGAAGTTCGTATCAAATTGAAAAATGGCGAAGAGCAAAATGTATATGTTTCGGGCGGACTTTTGGAAGTTCAACCACACGTGGTTACCGTGTTGGCGGACACTGCCATACGTGCTAAGGACTTGGATGAAGCTGCCGCTATTGAAGCCAAAGAGCGAGCCGAAAAAGCACTTCATGACAAACAAGCCGATATAGATTATGCCTTGGCGGAAGCAGAACTTGCGGAAGCAGTAGCTCAGTTACACGCAATTCAGCGAATGAAGAAACGCGCCGGTCGTTAAACATATCGCCGTAGAAAAACAATAGTAAAAAAGGGCGATTGCGCCCTTTTTTATTTTTAGATAGGCTGGAAACATGAAAACGGACTTATCAATTATTATTCTCGCAGCGGGTAAAGGTACCCGTATGCGCTCAAGCTTGCCAAAAGTATTACATCCTATTGGCCATCAATCACTTTTAGAGCATGTAATTGAGACTGCGCGTGCACTTAATCCAAAAAATATTGTTGTAGTTTATGGACATGGTGGTGAGTTAGTACCTACTACGCTAGAGCATTTATCTGTTGATTGGGTTGAACAGAAAGAACAGTTAGGTACTGGCCATGCGGTTGAACAAGCCTTGCCCAAAATTTCACATAACGATTCTGTTTTGGTTTTATACGGAGACGTGCCTTTAACTCGTTTAGCGACCCTAAATAATTTAGTAAGCAAGCTTGATAGTGAGCACCCCCTTACATTGTTAACCGCTAATTTAAGTGATCCTAGTGGTTATGGTCGTATTGTGCGGAACGATAATGCTGAAATTCAATGTATCGTCGAGCAAAAAGATGCAAACATGGAACAACTGCATATTGGTGAAATCAACACCGGCATTTTAGCCTGTCATGGTGAATCGCTTACGGGTTGGATTGATCAATTGGATAATAAAAATGCCCAAGGTGAATTTTATTTAACCGATATAGTAGCTCTATGCGTTGAAGAAGGTCACCAAGTCGCAAGCGCACAAGCCGATCACGAGTGGGAAATTCTTGGCGTTAATAATAAAATGCAGTTGGCTTCACTTGAACGCCAATATCAACAAAATATTGCGCTGGATTTAATGACTCAAGGTGTGACCTTACGCGATCCTATGCGTATTGATGTTCGTGGTAAATTAGAAGTTGACACCGATGTTGTGATTGATGTGAACACTATTTTTGAGGGTGACGTGAAACTCGCCTCGGGTGTGCAAGTCCAAGCCAATTGCATATTAAAAAATGTAACAGTGGGTGCGAATACAATTGTTAAAGCCTTTACTCATATGGAAAATGCAATCATTGGTAAAGATTGTTCCATCGGGCCTTACGCACGTATTCGCCCGGAAACCGTTTTGCTGGACGACGTACATATCGGTAATTTTGTAGAAATAAAAAAAGCGCATATAGCTGACCATAGCAAAATTAATCATCTTAGTTATGTTGGCGATGCGAATGTTGGCAAGAATGTAAACATAGGGGCAGGCACAATTACTTGCAATTATGATGGTGCCAATAAGCATTTGACAAAAATCGGAGATAACGTTTTTGTAGGTTCAGATAGTCAACTGGTAGCACCGGTGGAAATAGAAGCAGGTGCGACGATTGGTGCAGGTTCGACTATCACAAAAACTGCTCCAGCAGAACAATTAACATTAAGTCGCTCAAAACAGGTGTCCATTGCTAATTGGCAAAGACCTGTTAAAAAGCCAAAGCAATCATAGGAAAAATTATGTGTGGTATTGTCGGTGCAATTGCTGAACGTGACGTAACTCCAATTTTAGTTGAGGGACTGAGACGGCTTGAATACCGCGGTTATGACTCAGCGGGTGTCGCAGTCATTCAGGATGATTTAAAAATCGGACGCAATCGAACTCTAGGTAAGGTTAAATATCTTCAGGAAGCCATAGAAAAAAATCCAATTAAAGGTCACCTTGGCGTTGCTCACACACGCTGGGCTACTCACGGTGTACCAAGTGAAAACAATGCTCACCCGCATATTTGTAAAAACCAAGTCGTTCTTGTTCACAATGGTATTATTGAGAATCACGATGAATTGCGTGAACAACAAGAAAAGTTAGGTTACGCCTTTACCTCTGATACAGACACCGAAGTAATTGTTCATCAAGTGCATCATTTTCTTAATCAAGGAGATGACCTCCTACAGTCAGTGAATAAAACCATCGCTATGCTTGACGGTGCGTACGCGATTGCAGTAATTACCATCGATGAACCGAATCATATGGTAGTCGCACGTCGTGGCAGTCCTTTGGTTATCGGTGTTGGTATAGGTGAACGTTTTATTGCGTCAGATGTTTCAGCTTTATTACCTGTAACCAATCGTTTTATGTTTTTGGAAGATGGCGATGTTGCTGACATTCATCGTGACAAAGTTGTTGTTTTTGATGAAAAAGGCAAAGAAGTTCAGCGAGCCATTAAACAATCTGAGCTTAGCGCTGACTCGGCGGACAAAGGACCTTATCGCCATTACATGCTTAAAGAGATATTTGAGCAACCACGTGCGATTACAGAAACTCTTGATGGTCGTATTTCGGGTCGAAAAGTTTTGGATGATGCTTTTGGTTTAGGTGCAGCTGAAATATTTGACCAAGTATCTGGCGTCACAATTCTCGCATGTGGTACGAGTTTTCATGCCGGTATGGTCGCAAAATACTGGTTTGAGGCAATTGCGGGTATTCCATGCATGGTGGAAATTGCTTCTGAATTTCGCTACCGAAAACCTGTGGTTCGCAAGAATAGTCTTGTCGTTACAATTTCCCAATCGGGTGAAACAGCCGACACATTAGCGGCATTAGAAGAAGCCAAGCGACTAGGATTTGGTCACAGTTTGGTTATATGTAATGTACCCGAAAGCTCATTAGTTCGAGCATCTGACCTTGCACTATTAACCCGTGCTGGTCCGGAAGTAGGTGTTGCATCAACCAAGGCTTTTACCACGCAATTAACCGCATTGATGATGTTAGTGATTGCCTTAGGTCGCCGCTTTAATGTAACTGAAGAAAAAGAACATGAGATAGTTGACGGTTTGATTCACATTCCAGGTATGGTTGAAAAACTTTTACATGAAATCGATCAACCTATTCAAGAATTATCAGAAGACTTTGCTGATAAATTTCATGCATTGTTTTTAGGCCGTGGTTCTATGTATCCTGTTGCGATGGAAGGTGCGCTGAAATTAAAAGAAATATCCTATATTCATGCAGAAGCCTATCCCGCCGGTGAACTGAAACATGGTCCTCTAGCATTGGTAGATGCTGAAATGCCGGTGATTACAGTGGCTCCCAATGATGATTTAATTGAAAAATTAAAATCGAATATGCAGGAAGTCTATGCTCGTGGTGGTAGGCTTTACGTTTTCGCCGATGCCGAATCAAAAATAGAAGCAACCGGGACAACGAAAATTTTGCATATTCCAAGTTGTTCTGAACTACTTGCTCCCATAATTTATACGATTCCGTTGCAACTCCTGTCGTATCACGTCGCTGTCCTTAAAGGAACTGATGTGGATCAGCCTAGAAACCTAGCAAAATCAGTAACCGTGGAGTAAGTAAGCGCCCACTTTCTATTCGAGCTAGCAGCCGAATTAAATTCTTAATTCGGCTTAATAAGTGCACCAAATTAAGCTTCAAGTTTTTCATAAACTTACCGATTTGACTTTGTAGTTCATTGTTCCGGGCAGGGAGGCTTTCAATGTTTTCATTTAGTAAAAAAATCGTTTTGGTTTTGATATTTTCGCTAGGGTTTGCATGTTCGGAAAAAGAAAAAGAACAAACCATACAAAAATCACCATCAGCCCCTATGTCAAAACAAACACCGGAACCTAAGGCAAGCACAGAATCAATCGTATCTGCTAATAAAAGCGTTCAAAGTCTAGCGCTTCCTAACGAAATCAAATATCAGCCGGTGTTAAATAAAGTCAAAAAACGTAAAGTTGATCGATATGTAGTTCAAGCAGGTGATAGTTTGTGGAAAATCGCCGCTAAGAAAAAAATTCACAATAATCCGATGTACTGGCCATTAATTTTTAAAGCTAATACGAGCCAAATCAAAGATCCAGACCTGATTAAACCGGGTATGATTCTAGTGATTGAGCAAGGTTATGATGAAATTGACCTGCAATTGGCCATGAATCATGCTAAAACTCGTGGAAAATGGGCGGTCGGTTCAATTGAAGCGTCAGACTTAGCCTTTTTGGCACAAACAGGCTGATAAATCGCTGTTTTTGTTGATTATATAGCACTTTTCAAGTGCTCCCTTCTATGTGATATTTTCGTGATAGTATGTTGTTAAGCTTATACTATGGCGTTATTACGGTACGTAAACATGGCTCACAATATTTTGATTGTTGAAGATAATCGGGATATTGCAAATCTGATCTCCTTACATTTAAGAGATCTTGATTGTGATATTGCCGTCGCCAATGATGGTCTAAGTGGTTTAGAAGCGACGGAAAAGAAAAAATTTGAATTAATTATTCTGGATTTAATGTTGCCTGGAATGGATGGACTAGAAATTTGCAGGCGTATTCGGCAAAAACAAGATTACACTCCCATACTTATGCTCACATCCAAATCCGCAGAAACTGATCGTGTGGTTGGTCTTGAAATGGGTGCTGACGATTATTTAACAAAACCATTTAGTGTTCGAGAATTAGTCGCACGGGTCAAGGCCTTATTTCGTCGCGTGGACATGCTTACGGGAAATGTAGAATCCGATTCTCAAATTATTCAACGTGGCCCAATTCAAATCGATTTGGACAAACATGAAGTGCTTAAGGATGATAAACGCATCGATTTAACCGCCAAAGAATTTGATTTATTGTCGCAATTTATTCGTAACCCCGGTCGTGTTTACTCCCGTGTACAACTTTTAGATATGGTGTGGGGATATGGCCATGACGGTTATGAGCACACAGTCAATTCTCATATCAATCGTTTGCGTAGTAAAATTGAATCCGATGCTGCTAATCCCGAGATAATTCTGACGGTTTGGGGTGTCGGGTACAAATTTAACGAGTCTTTATAATTCCTATGTTTAAAACTTTATATGCAAAACTGGTTATGTCCCTGGTGGCGATTCTGCTTATTATGGTTTTAGTTTTAATAATGAGTTTTAGTCGTACCCTACCTATGTTCATCCACGAACTGAATCAGCGCCTGAATATTCAGGTCGCACATAATCTTATAAAAGAAAACAAAGTTATTGAAAATGAAATCGTCAATGAAAAAGCATTGGGTTCCATTTTTATGAGCATGATGAATGTGCACCCTGCGATTGAAATCTATTTAGTAGATATTAATGGCAAAATACTAAATTATTCTGCACCACCTGGAGTTGTGAAACAAGACACAATTAATTTAGAGCCAGTGCATGCATTGTTGAATGGTGAGCAAAGTTTCCCTATTTATGGTGAAGATCCGCGCAATCCCGGTGTGCAAAAAGTTTTCTCCGTAGCGCCCGTGGTGCATGGAACTACGGTGGAAGGTTACCTCTATGTCGTACTCGTCGGTCAAAGCGTGGATTCAATTTATTCGTTGCTTGCGGATAGCTATGCGTTTCAATTCTGGAAAAATAGTATTTTGGGGATTCTTGCGATTGTTTTGCTCTTCGGTCCGTTTCTTTTCTACTTAATTACCCGACGTCTATATTTTTTGAATGCAGCGGTTCAAGCCTTTAAAAATGATCAAAACCATGAGCCATTGAACCTGCCAGATCGTTATGATGGGCGCGCTGGTGACGAAGTCGACCAATTGGGCGCGAGTTTTCGTGAATTATCCGAGCGTCTAAGCCACTCTATTAATCAACTAAAACATGTCGATGCATCACGACGTGAACTGGTAGCGAATGTATCTCACGATTTACGCACGCCGCTCGCATCGTTGCAAGGCTATTTAGAAACCTTAAAGCTTAAAAATACTTCCTTAAGCAAAGAAGAACGAGAAAAATTTATAGACATCGCTTTTCAACAAAGCAAACGTCTAGCACGTTTAATTGATGAATTATTTGAATTAGCAAGCCTAGAAGCCAAAGATACTCAACCGAAACCAGAACCTTTTTCTATGAGTGAATTATTGCATGATGTGTCGCAGAAATTTCAATTAGCTGCTGAAAACAAACAAATAACTATAAATACAGATATTGCACAAAATATTAAATTGGTTTCGGCTGACATAGGTTTGATCGAACGCGTGTTAGAAAATCTAATTGAGAATGCGATTAAATATACTCCAAGTGGTGGTGAAGTGACTTTACGACTGTTACTAAAAGACAAAAGTGTTATCACTTCAATAGAAGACTCTGGCAAAGGCATACCGGCCAATGAGTTGGATCAAATTTTTGAACGCTTTTATCGTGCGTCTAGAACCAAAGAAAGCAAAGAAGCGGGTACGGGACTTGGCCTTGCAATCGCACGACGTATTCTGCAATTACATAATAGTGCGATTAATGTTAAAAGTCAGTTGAACCATGGTACGCAGTTTACATTTGACTTGCCGACCGTATAAATATCTCAATGTTATAAAAAAGTGATAGATTTGTTACGCTGCCGTTAGTTTCATAGTCGATCCTTATAGCGCTGACTTTTCAGTATGTTTAAACAAGGAGAAGACGATGAGACGTATAGTGTTTAGTTTAATCAGTTTATTATTACCACTGAGTGCAATGGCTAGTGACAAAATGAGCTATTACGATGTAACCATAACCAATGGGTCATCGAGTCAAGTTTTAACACCACCAGTAGTTGCGACTCACAAAGCCAAAGCCAGTGTATTTAGTGTCGGTCAACCAGCGTCCGCTGAATTGGCACACTTAGCTGAAAATGGCGATGGTGTACCGCTAGTATCCAAATTACAAACGATGCAAGGCGTTTATCAAGCCACTCAAGGTGATGCACCAGGTGTTCTATTACCAGGACATTCTGTAACAATTCGAGTAATGGCAGGAAAACGCGCACGTGTTAGTGTGGTTTCAATGTTAGCTTCAACCAACGATGGTTTTATTGGACTTAATGGCGCGCGCTTACACGGCAATATGAGCAGCAAAATGGTTGGTGTTTATGACGCTGGAAGTGAAGCCAATACTGAAATGTGTGCGCATATTCCAGGACCACCTTGTGCCATGGACTCAGGAAACGCACGTATGGAAAATGGTGCTGAAGGTTTTGTTAGTTTCCATAGTGGAATACGTGGCAATGTCGACATCCCTGCTGGTATGGACTGGCGTGGAGATTTGGCTCTAATTAGCATTAAAAAAGTGTCAGACTAGTACTAAAGGCTCTCTCTATTTGTTAAGAATAGAGAGAGCTATCCATTACATTTCAATAATCAATTTTGTTAAATAAAGTATGTCCAAACGATACTGAACTATTCATTTAAACCAATCTTAAAATAGGTCGAAATAGTTCTGTATAAATGAATTTCTTTGGGCAACGCAAATCAATGATTAAAAAAATTGCTGTTAAAGATCTAAAAGTTGGAATGTATATTCATGATCTGGATTGCAGTTGGATGCGTCATCCATTTTTGCTCAATCATTTTGCTATTGAAAATGAAAGTATCTTACATAAACTAACTAGCTTAAATCTCAAGTCCATATACATAGACACGAAAAAAGGCAGCGATTTGGAGGATGCGCCAACACTTGATGAAGTGCAGTCCGAATTTAAAGCCAAAACTTGTGCAATTGCAGATAAGCATCAGAGTTTGGAAAAGCATGTTAGTATTGATGAGGAAATCCATAATGCAAAAGAAGTTTATAAAGATACTCACCGTTTAGTTCACAATCTATTGCTCGAAGCGCGACTGGGACGGCAAATGGAATTTGAAGCGCTTTATCCACTAGTCGATAGAATGACTGACTCCATAATGCGCAATAAAGATGCTTTACAAAGTCTTTGTCGCATTAAACAAAAAGACGAATATACTTATATGCATTCGGTGAGTGTGGCCGTGTTATTAATGTCATTTGCTAGAGCCATGGGGTTTTCAAAAGATGAGTTAAAACCGATTGGCCTCGGAGGTCTACTGCATGATATTGGAAAAATGCGGGTGGATTCGAAAATCTTAAATAAACCCGGACGTTTAACCGACGAAGAATTCAATGCAATGAAAAAACATGTGGAATATGGCGTTGATATTGTTGGCGCTTCGAATTGCAATGATGAGCATGTTATGCAGGTGATTGCGCAACATCATGAGCACGTTGACGGTCATGGTTATCCGCATCAACTAAACGAACAGTCGATGAGTTTAATTGGCAAAATGGCATCAATTGTTGATGTGTATGATGCGCTTACCTCTGATCGTGTATATAAAAATGCATGGGAGCCCACTACAACCTTGCAAAAATTTATCGAGTGGAGCGAGCATCACTTTAATTTGGAAATGGTGCATCACTTTGTTCGTTGTGTTGGTATCTATCCCGTGGGCACCTTAGTACTGCTGAGTAATGATGAAATTGCAGTTGTGGTTGAGCAACATAATACTAATTTATTGTCTCCGGTGGTAAAAGTGATCATGGCAGCAAATATGAAAAATAAAATAGCGCCTTATATCTTGGATTTAACCGAAAAAAACGGTGATATCAAAATCATGGAGCACATTGCCAATAAAGACATTGGCATTAATCCGTTGAACTATGTGTAAGTTTTGTATTGTTGCTTTGATAAATTCAAGCATTTTTCTGGCATTATCAGTGCACCAAAATCAAAATAAATTGAAAACGTAAATGCACATGGCGGACTACCAGGCACCTTCAACGCTTAATCGAAAGTTTACCCATAGCGTCTATCGTATGATCTCGCTTTCTCCCCTTTTAGCGAAGTTATGGTTAGCTGGTATTGGCCGTGTACTATCGGGTGTGAAAAATTTCAGAATTAAAACCCGTTTTGTTAGCAATATGCGTTCATATCCCTGGCCTGATATTCGCTTTTCCAGCCGAACAGTACATATTTTTAACGACTTAAAAATAAAACTAATCCCTCATACTGATTCGTTTGATTTCTTTACCCTATTCAATAACAAGCTTAATTATGAACCTGAAGTTTTTGCTTTACTAAGAAAAAGGATTGCAACCTACGACGTAATTATTGAAATTGGAGCCAATGTTGGTGTGTTTACAATGTTTTTCGCTAATGAATTACATCGTCTCAAACGAGACACCCCAATATACGCGTTTGAACCATCGAATAAAGCTTATATTAGACTATTACAGAATCTAGAGTTGAATCATTCTGAAAATGTACATCCGATGAATGTGGCCGTATTTAGCAAGACTGGATTTATTGATTTTTTTGAGCCCGAGGGTTGTTTGACCAACGGAAGTGTAGACGCTAACTTTGCGGAAATTTTTTCGAAAAATATTCGTAAATCAAAAGTTGCCGCTATAAGCGAATCAGAACTGATTGAATTGGCGGAAAATCAAAAATCTGTTTTCATTAAACTTGATGTCGAAGGAGCAGAAGCTGCAATAATTAAAAGTATGCAGAATTTTATCGAATGCAAACAACCTGAAATGTCGATTGAAGTTTTAAAAGAATATGAGCATGAGTTAAATCAGCTTGAATTTTTAAAAAAAATGTATGACTATTATTTAATGTCAGCCGACGGATTACTGCCCAAAACAGCGTTTGAAGCAAATCCTGAAAACAGAGACTATCTTCTTATCCCAAAAAACAAATCGATTTGAAACTCTGAGTAAGTTGTTGCACCAAATCAGTAGTGAAATCTTTGGCATCATAGTTTTGAAACAGCTGATTCAATGTATTTACAGCTAACCCACAAACCTCAATGTCAGATTTTCCGACATTTTCGTTTTTTTAATGCCGTTAATGCTTTTTTTACATGCATATTGTGGCCGTCAAAATGTTTCTATACTGTATAAAAACGCCAAGTTTACCCTGTCTTACCTTCCACGTTTTGTCGAAATCATTCTCGAAATTACCCATGGCA
>JAOUJM010000304.1 GCA_029883265.1 Gammaproteobacteria bacterium | reverse complement strand
GCTATTTTTTCACTTTAATTTTATTTTTGTTGTATTAAAACTTTTAATAAATTTCCCCCACCTCTAGACAACTTCTACACAATGAATTGTGGTAATATAAAGTCGTGAATACAATCGATTTTTATAAAAAAACCGCGAGTTATCAGATTGAGGTTTTGCTAAAACGGTTTGCTGGATTTTGCACAAGGTTTTATCAAAAGCATACTTTGCACAATCATCACCCACTATTTAAATAAAACTTTTTTGCATAAACACAACGTTCCTCTACCGTAGTTTTTTTTATCGCAGCATTTATGGTTTCGTACTTATCAACAATAACAACAATAATGAACTCAGGAGCGCATATTAATGAAACTAACACCTTATTTATTTGTTTTTACATTATTGCTTCAAGCTTGTGGCTCAGGCGTTCAAGATAGCAATGTGGATACTAGAGGCATAGCACGTGTTCAGCAGACAATGCCTCCGTCTCTGCGTCGCTTAGTGAATAACACTATGGACTTAGGCGCACAACTGCGTATTGATGGCGGCACGCCAATTTCTCTCAACTTTGATTTTCAAAACAATCTAATTAAAGGAGACAGCCCAAAACTGGCAGCAAAAAGCTATCACTTCAGCTTGGAGTTATTTATTAATGATTCCAATGCTGTGATTATTCTTGCTCGTGCAAACATGAATGCATCTATTGTTTCAAAACAAACAAAAACAATTAGCTTTGACCCATTCTTCTACCCGGATCAGGATGGCGATGGTTACACCAACTTGGCCGAACTGACCGCGCAAACGGGAATTCACGACCCACTAGACAAACCGGATTCGTCGATTTTATCCAGCTCGGAGAATTACATATTACATGATGCACTCGGCATTGATCTTTTTACAGGTTCGATTGCCTCGCAGGATGCAAGCAGTAGCAACTACCAAGATTTAATTAATTAGGCGCAAGACGTTTCTTAAAAAGGTGGAGTATGAAAATGAAAACACTTATCGACAAACTTCTTTATGCAACAATTCTACTCGGCTTTTGTCTCAACATTGCCCAGGCGGATATTCCACTATTACTGCCCTATAGCGGTTCAGTGGTCGTTGATGGCGAGTCCTTCAATGGCCAGGGAGAATTTAAATTTGCCATTATCAATGGCGATTGTGTCGCAAGCCTACCCAGCTGCGCCAGCTTATGGTCAAATGATAATTCTTCGAATCAGGGTTCAGAGCCTAATGCTGCGGTGCAGGTGACGGTAAACCAAGGCAAGTATGCGCTGAAACTCGGCAATATTAATATTGCGAATATGCTTGCTATCCCGCAACAAACATTTTCTGGCAGCAGCAATACTTATCTACGGGTTTGGTTTAATGATGGTGTGACCGGATTCCAACAACTCACGCCCGATCGTCAATTGATTAGTGTTCCTTATGCTTATGTCGCAGGTGCGTTCGCCCCCGGTGCCATTAGTACCGGTCAAGGATTAACACTAACAGGAAATCAAATTGGTATTGACGCTGAACTGTTGGATAAAATTAATAATGCTGCCGCGAAAGCAACTGTTGCAGGAAACGGTATTTCAGTGAACACCGACGCTAATGGTACACAAATCATCAGTCTCGATATGGCAAATAATGCCAACAATATCATCGTCGATAGCAACATAACATCGCTTTCGACAAACAAATTGGTCGGTAGTATTAGCGAAAATCAAATAGCGAATTCAGCGGTCAGTAATAATAAAATTGCCAATCTTGCCGTCACCTCCGATAAGATTGCATCTGCGGCCATAGGCGCGATCCATATTGTTGGAAATGCCATTGGCTCTGGCCATATTGTCAATGGTGCAGTTCAGCTTGATGATCTCGCAGACAACTCAGTGAATAGCGCTAAGGTCGCGCTTAATTCTTTAACGGCTAATGACTTGGCAGCAGATTCGGTTGGTCTTTCTGAAATCGGCACAGGCGCCGTCGCCTCAGATGAAATTGTGGATGGTTCGATTAGTGTAAGCGATATTGATACCGCCTCAGTTCAAGCACGAGTCGATGGAACCTGCAATGTAGGTAGTGCTGTAACAGCTATTGCTAGCGATGGCTCAGTCACGTGCCAACAGAACTTTGTAAAAACTCGAAGTCATGTAACTTTCAGCAGTGAACAAATAGTCAATAATGCCGAGGAGATTAATTTACTTACAATGACTTTTTCCGGTCTTCCCGCGACAGCAGGTCGGATTTATGCGCAACTTACAACAACCTGTTTAGTAACACCCACTGGTCTACCAAATAATCTAGCATGGTTTCGTTTCGCCATGCTGAACACTGCTACCGGTTCGGTCAATTGGGGCGCAGAAGCAAACGCTCCTGGTTACCGCTCTTATGACAACATATCAAATTTCGTCCTGGTTGATCCCTCAGCACAACGAATTTTTGAAACCGGCGGAAACCAAACAATGACGATTCGTGTACGGGTACGCTCAGATAATGCCCAAGTTAAATGTTTCCGAGGTGAATTGTCTGCCGTGTTTTATGCGCTTTAAGTGAATTGCTTGAGTGTACAAATAACGAATTGATAGCGTGACTCACAATGGCAGTATTGAACAAACAATCGTTTTAATACTGTCATTGTATAATCAATGATTCAAACGTGACTGGGATTTAAAATTGCATCAAAACTCTTATGCGAAAATACTAACCATAGCCATCTCTAGTAGAATAGGCAAAACAGACAATAATTAGAAACAGTCTTCAAGAACACCTCTAACAAGTTCATGCGTTCAACATGTGTGTAGTTCAGATAGTTATATTGTCGACGGTAATCTTTTTGTTTTTTTCTTTTAACTGTCGCAGGCTTTTTTTAATGCCTGAGAAATTGATATCATACGTTTTGCTGCATCCATGGGACTACGGTTTTCATTGGTCAGAATAGCCACGCTCAAACCACTGTCACGATCAGCAAATGCGGACGATGACATCGCACCCATGTGACCAAAACAATTTTGGGTGCCAAACAACCATAAGGTGAAGGTATGAATTGCATACCCATCATAAACCCCCGCCCCATGGACATAAAAGACCGCATACTTCGATCCCATCCCGTCTTGTTAGCGCGCGTATAATCAAAAACTGTATCCGCACTTAGAATTTTTTTCCGTCATACGTCATACCTTGATTGATTAAAAACTCATAAAATCCGGCAAGACTCGCCGCATCGGTTACGATATTGAACGCTGGACTGGGTGACATAAAAGAGGCTTTGTTGTTTAGCATTTTTTCAAAGTTTGGCGCAATATCATTGCCTGCAACGACCATTTTGTCTGCACCTAACCAATATGAATAAGCAAACTGATGCATATCTCTGCCATCTAAACCAAAACGTAAATTCGCCAGCCCCAGTGGTGTTGAGATTTCTTCGTGTATGAATTGAATAATGTCACGACCATCAATTTTTTTTAACGAGTTGCCATAGAATTCAGCCGTATTCACTTGGCATATAAGCAAAGGTGCCCGGCTTTGTATCGGTTTGCTCTCAAGAATAGTTTGTCAGATTTTTTCAGCATCATCCCATTCTTCATACAAGGCTTGCAAACCGGGCAACACCAACCCAGCTTGATGCGTCAATACTTGCAGAATAGTGATTTGATCTTTGCCATAATTTTTAAACGCCGGGATAAATTCATTAATGCGTTGATTAATATTAAGTAGACCACGCTCCTCGAGAATGGCAATGGCTAGCGCTGCGATGGGTTTGCCACAAGAATTGGCAGGAAACAAAGTTTGTGCGGTCATTGGTACCGACTCACCCTGCTCAGGACGAAAACATCGAGCTATACCGAGTGCTCGATTCAAAACCAATTTGCCTTGACGTCTTACTGCCAGTTGTCCACCAGGAAATAGACCATCGGCGTGCTGATTAGTAAAAATAGCGATTGCTTTGGCTACCTTTTCTTAATCCATGCCAACATCGGCAGCATTTACTTCGGCTTCAAAAGGAAATCCCTGCATATTCACTCCGTGAATTTTTTGTTTGTTTGTGTATTTAGTGGTGAGTTTACTATAACTTCAAGTTACAGTTTTTAAAAATTATCATGTTTCTACATGATTAAAATATATTGAATCGAGATAAAATTCCAACAAACAAAACTAAATTGTCGAAGTGAATTTAAACTGAGTAGATGCATATTACACATACGGACCAACGATTGTATACTTACACTTTAAACATACATATTGCTTGAGTATATGTTTAAATGGAAATCAGAAGTTTATATTATAGGTTTGCAATGATGAAACAGCTTAGCAATATTCTCAAGATTTTTGCACTTACTATACTCTTTGTAAGTTTTGCACAAGCAAACAATCATCCACCAGTGAATCTCTATGGCTTTAAATTTTCTACACAATATAAACACGGAGACCTTAGTGCCGCAGATCTTGTCATTAATATTCCATTCCCATTAACAGTTTCTGCGCATCGCACAGGTAACGGACTTTTTGGTGGCATTCTTTATCTAGATGGAAAGTCTGCCTATACCGATACAAAGATCGATGTTGCTTCAATTGGTTTTGCTCGTATTTATTATTTATCACCAGTCGATAGCCAGTTTGCAAATGTTCTGCCCTATGCGACACTTGCCCGCTACCATTTTATTGATTTGCACACTGATTCTGCACAAAATTTTGAAAGCCGCAGACACTATTTATTACCCGGCACACGCGCGAGTTTGACTCGGAACAAACACAGATTTTATTTCGACACAGAACTAACTCATTGGAACAAACCACTCAATAATTTTCTCTTCAACAGTGGATGGACAGTTGCACTATCACAACAATTACTCATGGGACTGAATTTAAATGTTCGGCACTGGAACTTGAAGAATAAAAACAATAACGAGATACAATCCGTTGGCAGTGCCTATCAAGCAGCAATAAAAACCAGTTATTTACCATTGCGTAATGGAAATCAAAACACATCTTTTTTCATTTTGCTGGGAAGTGAAACTAGTAGCAATCAAACAACTAGCATGCTATCAAATGGCAAACAATCGAATCAACAACAACTAATCATTCGAGCGGGATTTGCTGTTGGCAATATTTATTGGTGATCAAGTAACACCTATCTTCATACGACGAGTACCACTTAAATTCATAATATATTAACCAGCTTCTTCAAAGCAACACTAGGTTATTACACCTTTATGGTCTTTTAACAAAGCCTAGATTCAACTCATAAGTGCGACAACTAGAGTTGGAGAAAAAAGCCAGATGCTTATATGCTAAGCTTTTTTCTCTTGCCGGAGTCAAAACTTATGAGTACATACAAGCACCTGACCTATGAGCA
>JAOUJM010000303.1 GCA_029883265.1 Gammaproteobacteria bacterium | reverse complement strand
AACGATAGAGAATTTAATCACGGGTTTCTAGGTGTGGATTATTAGGCGCTTACGTTTCTGCTTCGTCTGTGAATGTTTTAAAAAGAGTGGGGTCGGATACCCGTTGTTTTTAATATTCGAGAAAATGGTGCGCTGAATTACTGCGCCCCCACAGACTTTGTAATTCGTCTTTGGTTTCTGGAAAAGTCAAAAATTCTTGCTATTGGACTCGCGACTTAGGTGCAGGTGCTTGTTATTTTTTTATGTCTTTATCAGACCTATTTGCACTGAACTACATTCCATTTGATATTACAATCTGCCATTTCTTTTACGATCGCTTCTATGTTAAATACTTGTTCCAAGTGGAATATTCCTTTTGGTGTAGAGCCATTGATTATTTTTTCCGCGACTATTGCTGCGACCTTTCCTGTAACTTTTCCCTGACCATTACCTGAAAGATAGCATTCACTTAGTAAATCTTTTTTCTTATTATATGTCTCCACCTTTAAAGAAAACCCATCCGAACCAATTTTTATCTTTCTTAACAAATCAACAAAGGTCGATCTTACATTTCTCTGTTTTAATAATTTAGTAACGCCTATTCTCTTTAAAAAATAAAACAGACTTCCAACGATCTTTGAGTCGAAGCATATTCGTGTGACCACCTCCGCAATCCTCAACGTCTTGTGAACCACATATTGATCTGAAAAATTAAATGAATAACCGACTCTTTTACCGATACTCCCCCCAAAGTCAGTTGTCTTTCTATTAGAAAAGCTCTCTGTACTACTTTCTCTCGTATGGCTAAATATGCGCTCGTTTAGGTTATTGATGGTCCACTCAATTGCCGCTCTACCATGCGCTTCACCCGTCCCTAGCAAGACATAGATATTGGCGTAATACGTTTCTCTACTCTTAGACTGGCAATGTTTGACAAGCAAATTCGATAGTCCAGGCGCTAATCCGACGCTAAGCATAATCGTAGAATTTACTTCTTTTGTCGATTCTCCAATAGCGGCGATCTCTGACAGGATTTTATAATTGGCGGATATATCGATGTAGTTAACATTATTTTTTATACAGGCCTTGGCAATCTCAACATTGCCTGAGTCCACACACATAATGCTAGTTCCCACATTATTTTGTGCAAAATATTCATCATCGAATTCTAGCGAATCAAATTCAGACGGGACGATTTTTCCATTCGTTTCTAAAGATAGGTTTTGCGCTTTACTAAAATCTCTTCCCGCCACAATTACCTGACCAGGAAACTTTATTGCCAAGTGATTTGCAATGACACGGCCGACTTCCCCGTATCCACCGATTACAAGGATATTTTTATTCATATTATGCAACGTCCATGAATTTCTCATTGACACTCTAGCGAGCACCTAATGCAAAAGCAAGGGCGCAAAGCTGCCGCGTGGCGAACCACGCACGCATTTTGGCCATTTTGTTTGCGCTGTATTACTTGTGACGGTGTAAAAAGTCACCAGTCCAATGTTTAATATAGCTGAAATTGTAAAACGCGGGTTCATAAAAAAGGGGTATTACTTTTTTACCTCCTGAACGAATCAGGATCGTTATCTCATGTTCAAGGGAACTTTTCTCGGGTGATGCTTCAATTGAGCAACGATAGGATTCATGAGATCTCCTCAATTTCATAAGACGCTCGAAAGCGTTAGGCCCGACGCTAAAATTGAAATCGTTATCGTTAGCATCATTAATCCATTTGCATATTTCGTGCGACGCTGTTTCAAGATCAGTCCGTACAAATAAATATGCACTTCCAATTAGCACTAAAGCAAATAGAGAAACTATTGCAATGAGTTTGAGCAAGTTTTTCCTTTGTATAGTTTTCGTCCGCAACCAGCCGCACATTGGAGGTTGGTTTTGCACTATTAGAGCACAAAAAGAGCAACACGGATATGTGTCCGGCTCGATTGCGATTGTTAGCTATTCCATGTCCACAAAAACAATAATTTTACAATAAAAAAAGACACGCTATTGGTGTCTACAATTTCATTCGTTGATTATACAAAAGCCATTGCCAAATGGGTCTGCACAATAGGCAATAGAGCCCCAATCACCACTATCTCCGCCTTCATGCAATCCGCCCATTTTTATTACCTTTGATACAAGTTCATCAACATTCTCACAAATGAAATCTAAGTGTATCGGTGTCCAATGACGCTCATAGTCACGCACAACATTGCTTGAAACGAGAGGGTTAGTTCCAGGTCCTTTTTCTTGTAAATAAATATCACAGTTTTCTGTAGAAAGAACAACCATATCGGAACCTTGGTCACGAACTTTCTTACAGCCAAGTGCTTCAACATAAAAAGCTTCAGCTTCTTGCAAATTAGAAACATCTATGCTCACCGAGATCTTTATCATATTAGGTATTCCTTAGGTTGGATTTATTGTTCAATGTATGTCTTTTCAGTCAATTTAAATTTTCTCAAACAAGCCTTTTTTGATACAACTACTTTTTTTTGTTGTAGTCAGCACACGCTTTACATTTGTGGCCAGCCTGCAGTTCAGGTTGGTGCAAACGAATGAAAGGAAAAACACAATGTGTTTATTAGGCATATAACTCATCAGCAAGAGCTTCAGACGTCGAGACACAGCGAACCCCAACGTTTTTCAAATCGACAATATTAGCCGCTTCAATCTCTTTTGTCGCTGCAGAAGTAGCATCAGTTACAACCGTTACGTCATAACCTAAAGCAACTGCATCAAAAACTGTTGCTCTAACACAATTTGGGTATTGTGTGCCCGTTACGACTAGATCTGTCACACCAAGACGCCTCAATATTAGGTCTAATTCAGTATTCATAAAACCACTGAATCTATTCTTAACGATTCGATACTCTCCATCGATTGGCTTTAATTCATCCACGACTTCACAACCCACCGTATTTGGAATGGCGCATTGACTTCCGTTTACAAACTCATTAAAACGGAATTTCTCAATATCACTACCGTCTGCTCTGTACTCCCTAACAATATGAAAGACTGGCAAATTGTGATCTCTAAAGTTAGCTAGGACTTTTTTAATATTAGGGATTGTAACGTATGCACCAGGTATGCTACTTGGTGAATCAGGTAAGACAAAATCCTTTTGCATATCGATTATCATTAACGCGCTTTTTTTCTCGTGCACTGATGATTTCTCCTATAGTTGTGCATAACATGAAGCTTCAGTTACCGCCGCGTTTTTCGGCGCTATGCTGAAAGCGTGTGTTAGAAGTATTTTCTCTCTACAACTTGAACATACTTCTCCAATTCCATCTTGAGTTTTTCTCTACTAAGCTCTGCTCCCGCTAGTGCCACTACTATGTCTGAAACAAACCATCTCGGCGACCATGGCATCAATGTTTGGTATTCTTTATCTGATGGGTTATCCTTCATTAAAACGATTAGCCTTCTATGTTTAACGCTAACATTTTCTATCTCGCCCCAGGGAATCACATTTCCTTTTAAACGCATATCTCGAATCCCGGAGTCATCAACCTAAAAAAGTGGTTTCTTATTGAGCATTAGAAACAGAGTAGGTAAAAACAGATCGTTAAATATTAGGAAAACTGCAAATGTTACAGATAGCACTATCAAAGGTTGCTGAGTTGAATAATACACCCCGAAAAACATATTGATCAACATTAGCAATACAAATAAAAAGACTGGAACACTATGAACAATCAACGCAAATAAACCACCTCGAACTTCAAAAGATTCCTCACCGCTTAAGGAATCCTTCCCCTCACGATCGGAATACCCACCCTCTGCACAACTTTTGCCTTTAAATTTAAATGCTTTTGACGTTAACAATAGCCCAATTACTAAAGCACTAATAATCAGCCAGAAAAACATTTCATTCTTAGCTCCCATAAAAGCAGCTGTCAGAAATACAAATGGGGCACTAGCCAAGATTATTAGAAAAGCCACGATATATCCTTCAAATACTTCTAACGTCTGCACTCAGTTACCCACAAAAGCAGAGCGACGATAGGAGTGTCGCGTGCATTGTTAGGGCAACACCCCTCTGTTTAGACATGAGTCGTAATCAATATCTTGTGACTCTGTTGAGCTACCTATATACGTTAACGATGTCATTTTTAGCGTTGCTGAAGCGCACAACTGGTTTTCACTTGTAATCACCAAGCTTACATCTATATAGGACTTTTCAGTGCCACTCGGCAATTCTGGAGGACCGTTATAGAATTTAATCCTAGAACCGTTTAAACCTTCACTAGTAGTATAGTTCTCGACAAATAAATACTCCCCTGGTGGTGGACCAGGTTTTTTAGCCTCTCCGAAATCTTTTTCTGTTATGCAGTTAGAATCTTCATAGAAGAATATCTCCGGGGTAACATCACCTTCAGCGCTAAATGTATACATAGCTCTACCCCAACTTTCGATAAGCATACCATTAGAATCAGTAAATTGTGAGCATTCTAAAGTTACCCAGCATCCAATAAAATCATGCTCTCCAGACTCGTTACATGACATTACCTCTTCATTTGAATTCTCGTCATGCCAACAACCAGACATCATTAATCCTAAAGTAAAACCAATAATAGTTATTTTTATTAATTTCATATGATTTTCCGTATTGCTCTAACGTTGAGCTTCAGCAACCGCCGCGCATTTCGGTGGTATGCTGAAAGCACTTGTTAGATATTTATGCTCTAAAATGTAACGTATAAATAAGTATTTTCACTATTGTCTATGGTAGGAAATCCACCATAGCACCCGATTGTTCTAAACGAGACTTTCTTGCCAGTAGTGGCCGCTGTTAACAATAAACTCAACCATTCTTTTCGATTCACATTTGACGCTTCAATATCAAAACGAGTTTTTGAACAACCAGGCTCCGCTATGGTCGTGTCTACCCAAACCATTATTCTGCCATTGCCATAACTGCCAACGTTTTTTACTGTTGCTACTGTATCGACTGCATAAGAATGCGAATACATTGAATACAAAAATAAAAATAATATCAACTTCTTCATATTTTCTACCCTTTGCTACTTTTAATATTTTCGGGAAAAACATATCTAACGGCTTGAATGAGCGGCCAGCAACCAAAAGCGGCGCTGATTGTTGCGCTAAAATAGGCGAAGCCTTAGCGCAACTGAAAGCCCGCGGTTGATGGTCCGACTCCATTCAATTGTTAGCTTTCGATTTGTAATGCACACCACAATAATATCCAATTCTTCGTAAGGATAATTGCACGTTACGCTACCATCCATTTGACTATACAATCATGAACGACTTGATATGTTGCCAATTATTCATCTTTTGCAGATGCCACTAGCCTTTCGTCGCTCCTTCGCTTCTCACTAC
>JAOUJM010000067.1 GCA_029883265.1 Gammaproteobacteria bacterium | reverse complement strand
AGATATTAATGTTAACTATCTTGTTGCCGGCAGTAAAGCTGAGGCATGATGATTAATACCGTATTGTTCGACCTTGATGGCACTTTAGCCGACACTGCACCGGATTTAGCGTATGCATTAAACTTGCTACTCAGCCACAAAGGTCAAGCACCATTAGCCTTTGAGCAAATACGTCCCGTGGTTTCCCATGGTGGTCGCGCACTAATTGAACTGGGTTTTGGCCTCTCCCCTGATGATGTTGGCTATGAAGATTTGCGACAGGAGTTTTTGCAAATCTATTTGCAGAATCTAGCCCGTGAAACACGTTTATTTCCCGGCATGGAGGATTTGTTAAAAACACTGGAGCAAAAACAAATGCGCTGGGGCGTCGTGACCAACAAACCTTCTTGGCTCACGGACCCACTAATGCAAGCTTTAAACTTACACAAACGCGCCGCAACGATTATTAGCGGCGACACAGCTGCGCGCGCCAAACCCTTTCCAGACCCAATTCTATTAGCCTGTGAACAAACCCAATCGACGGTCGAACAATGCATATACCTGGGTGACGCTGAACGTGATGTGCAAGCAGCGAAAGCTGCCAATATGAGCACTATGGTTTGTCTGTTTGGCTATATTGGAGAACACGAACACCCCCGAGAATGGGCGGCGGATATTTATGTCGAACAAGTTGCGGATATTTATCCAGCCATTCAAGCCTGGGGGCACCACTAATGGAGATGTTAATTTTTACAAGTGTGGCTTTTCTACTTGGCCTGGTATTTGGTGGATTGACCTTGCACTTGCGCCAGCAAAAAACAATGAGCCAATTACGCGAAGATAATATTAAATTGAACAATCGCATAGAGCTGGAAGCACAGTTACATGCAGAACGCAATTTGGCCTTGGAAAAAGCGAAACAACAAATGCTGGATAGTTTTGCACAATTATCTTCGCAAGCTTTATCAAAAAACAATGAAGCTTTTTTACAATTGGCCGAACAAAATTTAAAACGTTTTCAAGAAAAAGCCAATAGCGATCTTAACTTGAAAGAGAAATCCATTGAAAACCTAGTCAAGCCGATCAGAGACGCGTTAGAGAAAACCGAACATCAAGTTCGTCTCATGGAAAAAGACCGCAAAGAATCATACGGCGCGTTAAACAAACATCTAGAAACACTAGCCGAAGCACAAAATAAATTGCATGGTGAAACCCGCAATCTGGTACAAGCGTTACGCCGACCCGAAGTGCGTGGCCAATGGGGTGAAATGACGCTAAAACGTTTGGCAGAATTAGCGGGTATGGTCGAGCACTGCGATTTCATGGAACAAACCAGCGTGCAAACTGACAATGGTAAACTACGCCCTGACATGATTGTTCGCCTACCCGGCGGACGCGATATTATTGTTGATATTAAAACACCATTGGATGCGTATTTATCCGCTGTGGAAGAAACCGACGAGCAGGCCAAGTTATTACATCTCCAGCGCCATGCGCGCCATGTGCGTGAACGAGTAAAAGAACTTGCAGCAAAATCCTATTGGCAACAGTTTAAAAACTCACCCGACTTTGTTGTTTTATTTATCCCAGGCGACCAATTTCTTTCCAGCGCGCTTGATGTAGATCATAAATTATTGGAAGACGCATTGGACAACCGAGTGATTTTAGCCACACCCACCAGTTTTGTCGCATTATTACGAGCAGTTGCATTTGGCTGGCGTCAGGAAAGTTTAGCGCAGAATGCCGAAGAAATTCGCAAACTTGGTGAGGACTTGCATGGTCGCCTGACGACGTTTACTGAATATTTCAGCAAACTGGGCCAAAGCCTGGATCGTAGCGTCGACCAATACAATAAAGCCATCGCTTCGTTTTCGAGTCGTGTCATGCCAAGCGCTAAACGTTTCGGTGAACTTGGCATCAAAACCAAAAAAGAATTAGCTTCCACTCAACCGGTAGAGAAAAAAAGCCGTCAAGTGGACGTGGAGTTAAGTGAATAAGCATTATGACACCTGATCAATATTGTGAAGATAAAGCCGCTAAAAGTGGCTCCAGTTTTTATTACAGTTTTCGCTTCTTACCCGATACACGGCGCAAAGCGATTACCGCACTTTATGCGTTTTGCCGCGAAGTCGATGATGTGGTCGATGAAACCTCAGACCCGGCAATCGCTTTGCAGATGCTGAACTGGTGGCGCAATGAGATTGACAATCTCTTTAACGAACACCCTACCCATCCTGTAAGCAAGGCCTTGGTCGCACATATCAATCCCTTGCGATTACAAAAAAAATATTTTTTAGAAATTATTGATGGCATGCAAATGGATTTGGACTATAACCGTTACCGTGATATGCAACAATTAGAACTCTATTGTTATAGAGTTGCGAGTGCAGTCGGCCTTTTATCGGTGGAAATTTTTGGTTATCAGAATAGTCAAACTTTGGAATACGCACGAGACTTAGGCATGGCCTTCCAGTTAACAAATATTATTCGTGATGTACGCGAAGATGCGCAGCGTGAACGAATTTATTTGCCACAAAGTTTGTTAGATGAATATAGTATCGACGAGCAGGCGTTGCGACAAAACCAAACTCCAGACGAGTTAATCAGCTTACTGCGTCATTTTACAAAAATTGCACGTCAGTATTATCAAAGCGCGCTTAGCAAACTACCCGATGCTGATCGTTACCAACAGCGACCCGGGATCATTATGGCAGAAATTTACCTAGCCACGCTTGATGAAATTGAAAATGATGGGTTTAAGGTGTTAGATCACCGCGTAAAACTGACCCCATTGCGCAAACTTTGGATCGCTTGGCGGGTAGCTCGAAGCGAACGTAAACGTTATAAGAAACAGCTGAAGAAATAGCTAAGCGGCGGCATCGCGGTTTGAAGCTTTAATCACGTTTTTTAAGACTTGGCGAATTTTTTCATGAGCATAAGGTTTAACAATAAATCCATCGGCACCATATTCTTTGATTCGTTTGATATTTTCAATACTCGAATGCGCACTGACAATAACCACATAGCTAGGCAAGTTTGCTTGCTTGATTTGTTTTAAAGTTTCAAAACCATCCATGCCTGGCATTTCCAAATCTAGGAATACAATATCGGGGGGATTTTCAATGGCTCGTTTCACCAGTGATTCGCCATCTTCTGCCTCAAATTCCACCGATGTGTTATAGCGCCTCAAGGTGTTGCTCAACAGTTTTCGCATCAGCGGCTCATCATCAGCCACATACACCCTTAGTGGATGCAACGGATCTCGGTGCACTTGGAATTGTTCAAACAGTTTTTTGAGTTCATTTGTTTTGTACGGCTTTTGGATAAAAAATTTTGCGCCTAGACATTCGGCTCGAATCTGTAAGTCCAAATCCTCATCGCCACTCATCATGACCACATATGGGTGTAATCCGAATTGATCAATTTCTTGTAGAATGCGTAAACCATTCTTATTGGGTAAGTGATAGTCTAAAAATACAATATCACAACGTGTATGCTTCAACGTTGGAATTGCGTCTTTTCCATCACGAATTTCTTTAATGACAACACAATTAAACGCTTTTAGATTGGATTTGAGTAATCCACTAAATTGATCGGAGTCGTCAACAATAATCGCTTTTATTGTTTTCATAGGTCATTTTCCAAAATGTACAATTTCGTATCGGCTTAATTGTGACCGCTTAGAGATAATTGTTGTTAACTAGTCGAGGTTATTCAGATCAGACAGGAGGTAATTGTGCGGTTTTTTTGAAACGATAATAATCTTCTAGAACAGTTCTATGATCAAAAGCTAGTATTTCGGGCAAAGCGTCTTGTTGAAAAACCGCAAGATTAGCCGCATCGTCTGCCGCTTGTGGCGTTTGGCCACTGGCTTGGGCGATATAGACTAAAGTCACCGTATGCCCACGCTGATCGCGGCTTGGATCGGAATAAACACCGAGTAAACAGCTTAGCTCGACATCCAAGCAGGTTTCTTCCTTGGCCTCGCGCTTGGCGGCAGCTTCAACTGTTTCTCCCACATCGACAAAGCCACCGGGTATGGCCCAACCATAGGGTGGATAACGCCGTTCAATGAGGATTATTGGACAACCCGGTTGATCGACCAATTCAATAATCGCATCGACAGCCACCTGTGGGGTTTGTGGTCGCACCACGACTTAGATGAATCCTTTTTCTTTTAAATAGAGTTGAATCGTATCAATAATGGCTTCACTACGGACGACGATTCCCATTCCAGGATCTTCGTCTTGACTAGCCACATCATCGCCATTTGATTCACCCGGCAAACTATGCGTGCCTGGTTTGACTAACATTCCAACAAGCACCGGGTCTTCTTCAGGATGATTAGGCTGGCAATAAATAACCGGACTGCCCTCCGCGCCTGAGGTGCTTGGAATATCTAATACGAATTGGCGCCGACCAAAATAATTAATACTCAAAGGTGAGGCAATACTACCTTTGCGCAATACAGGCAAAAGATTTTTGCGATCCCAAACACCAATTGGATATCCAAGGTAAAAAAGGTCGGAGGCTAAGTTGAGTTGACTGTTAACCCGTGCCTGACTGGGTTCATCTACACTCATTAATTTAAAATGTACGGGAACCCCAGAGTTTTCAATATGCTTTACGAAAGGCACAAATGGCGTGATGGCTATATCCAGTTCCTGGTCCGGGTGGCTATACCAAAGTTTTGAAAAATGCTCAATATCAAGCGTGTAACCTTTACCAAATGCTGGCGCATTATTTTTTGATTGAATGAAGGTCATACGCCCCTCATCGGCCTCTTCGACCAAACGCCTTGCAGTAACCAGAAAAGGATAACTGTTTTCGTCAGATTTATATTCGAAAACAAAACAAGTTCCAGAACTTTGCTTGCCCTGTTGGGTTTTAACTTCAACCCGTACTGTTGAGTAAAAGGTTTGCTCTAATGCAGATTGTAAATTCATAGCCCTATTTTTCTTTGTTTGCTTATACTTGGTATTTGAGCAACTAAACCTAGTTGCCCAAACCGGGCATTATACCTCAAATTGTTTAAGAATTCTGTTCAGCTGCGATATCCGCACGAACTTTATCCATATCCAATGTTTTAATCTGTTCTAGCAATTGATCCAAGGCTGATGCGGGTAAGGCCCCTGCTTGGGAAAAGACAATAATTTGTTCTTTAGCAACCATTAAAGTTGGAATCGAGCGAATTTGAAATTGTGACGCTAGCTCTTGTTCTGACTCGGTATTGACTTTAGCAAAGACAATATCAGTGTTCTTTTCTGCTGCCGCTTCAAATATAGGCGCAAATGATTGACAAGGACCACACCATGTCGCCCAGAAGTCTATGATAACCATAGAGTTTTCATCGATTACTTGTTTGAAGTTGGCGCTTGTAAGTTCAATAACAGCCATTGTTTTCTCCTAAAATATATTAGTATTTTCTAATATATGGTTTTTGCTGGAGCATTTCAAGTCTTAAGCCTAGGCCGCGTCTAGCCACAAGAGAAATAACATGGGCTGTACCGAAATCAATAGTGTCCAAAAATAGACGGCAACACTTTTCAGGTGTTTGAATAAGGCATAAATACCTATAATGAAAACAATAAAACACAATGCCAGTGATGCATATAACGAGAACGCAAATACCAGGGCTGAAACCAGAGAAATATCCAAACCCATATTAATCATTGCCGTCGAACTAACAGCCCAATGGCTAAAAAAGAACACACCGACCACTGCACAGGCCGCGGCAAGAAACATCCAGGAAAAATAATCAACCAAGTCCACGTGTTTGCGTTCGGGATGGGGTTGGATATGATCTTTAATTTTGCTTTGTAATTTATTGCGTTTGGCTAACAACTCATGGGTAATTAAGTAAATCCGGTCAGTTATCATGCCAATATTTTTGCGCAAACTGGCTTTATGCTGCTTGGACTCTTCTGTATGACCTTCGGCGGATTCCAGTAAGTCCAGTGCATGTACGCGTTGCTTCAACAAGCGGGCAATTTCCAGAAAGCCCTGCTCCGCCTCGATGACTTGGTTCATAATGTTGTAACTTTTTTCATCGAAAATCAACGGCAAGTCATCCATACTGAGCTTTGGAAAATCATCGTGAAACACAACCGCATCCACCAACATCGCACGACGTGCGTGGTCTTCATAAGGATCCAGGGTTTCCAGTTTTAATCGTTGCAGTCGATCGGCCTGACTCGCCAAGACGAAATAAGTATATTCACCGATACGCGCACGTTCCGATGTTTCCTTTCTTCGTTCATGGTATTTAATATTTTGAAATGCGAGCCATGCGCCAATAAAGGTTGCAAGTATGAGCGGCCACATTTCGTTAAAGACTTGTATCAGCCACTCTAAACCAGCATTAATATGTCCCATAAAAAGGTCCGTTGGTTACTTCGTGTATATTCAGTATTTCAAGACACGGCAATTCTATTGATGTAAACAATGAATAGCAATATTATCTACCAAGCTTGGTTTTTTCTTGCACAAGTCTGTCTTGGATTGAGGTGGATTGAATCGCAATTATCATACCGAACGCTGGGCCGGTCGCATCTCCATTATAGGCATTTTTTGTTCGTCGGGAATTGCCGACGGCGCTGATAGGCAACAAGAAAAATAACTCCCAACAAAAACATTAACCAGGGCCAGTCAAACAATCCTGACTTTGGTTTTTGCAAAACACTTAAACGAGTTGTAATTGAATTATTGTTTAGATTGAAATCATCAAGTCGGTTAAACACGCCTACATCAAATTCATAAGTCGTACGAAAACGAGGCGTGATACTAAAGTTCAAACTCTCGATGGAATCAGCAACAAAATTTGTCAATGGACAATAAAGCGTCTGTTCGGCATTGGCCAAACTTGTTTCAATATTACAACGAATATCGTAAGTCCCCAGCGTAATGCCCGCCGGCAAAGTAATGGCCACTACGGCATCCGGTGCTGTTACTACAGACTCATTATGCGCTAACACGGTAAAGTTAACTTTATCATCAATAAACACCTGTGTACCACCATTGTGTGTAACACTGACAGATAATTCGGTTTGACTACTATTATCATCATCAACACGTAACAGAAAAGTATTCCAGAAATTTTGGTTTTGTACAGAGGTACCTAAGCCACCAAGATTCAATAAAGGAAAATAATCAGATCGAGTTTCGCCGGTGGCCATTACATAAATGGGCGCGACTCCCCCTTGTTTGGCCACAGCAATATCCAATATGGAATCTTCACGCTCCCCCCCAATCAAGGTTAAATAACGTGCCTTTAATTGATTGCTTGCGCTTGGATCACGGTATAACACACCGAGAAAACCATCACCTTTCAAAGCAAGATTGCGAAAACCTTTATCCATGGGAAACATATCTAATGAATTAGTAATGCCTGCAATGTAAATATCGACAACGCCGCCATTGTCTATCAATTCAATCGAAGTGCCCGTGTCGTGGCCGCTGCCCCGAATCAAGCTAGACAATAATAGTTGATCACCATTAGGATTAAATGCTGTAACAAATGCGTCTTTAGTCGACGTCTGCCCAAGCCCATCATTTTTTCCTAAAACATTTACAATACGGTTATACACTGGAAAATAGCTTTCAATAACGCTATCACTAATTGAAGTATTGCTTGATAACTCGACCGATGGCGAATAGGTGCTGCCGATTAAATAAACGTTTTCAAAATTATCAATTGCAAGATTAGCAATCTCTTCATCAGCATGTCCGCCTAAGTAGGTATAGTTGCTTAGGTTGAATTCCATTTCATTCACCGCCGGTGCGCTATTGCCATCTATCCGCGCATAAAATGCTTCGGAGCACAAACCACGTCGTGCAATTTTTTCACCCAAGTCTCCTTTGCAATATTCATTGCTGTATTGAAAGGATTTGTAACTCGGCGTTATATTGGCGTAACGGTCATCATTGGCATTTTGGTTGACAAACAAATCGGGCGATGTGGTGGTACCGGCGATCACGATTGAAACATTGCCGCCATTTTCAATAAGCTTAAGACCTGAGCCCCAGTCATCACCACTTCCACCGATATAACTTGCATACTCAACGATCGAACCATTAATCGACAAGCGTAATAAAAATATGTCGGATTTTAATATGCCACGGTGTTTGCATTGCAAGGAAGTGTCAGCATCAATTGGAAAACTTGAACACTTCATATATTGAATATCATCTGATTGAGTATTACCTAAAATATAGACCCGGTTACTGCTATCTACCGCCACTCGGCGTGCGCGATCCGCACCACTACCACCAAAATAAGTTGAAAAAACCAGAGCACCTGTCGCACCATCTAACTTGGTAATGACCGCATCAGGGGGCGGGTTATATAAACTTTCATCCGCATTTAAAATAGGACTCAAGGAGTTTTTAAACGGATAATTTCGTGACTTGCTTGAGCCGACCAAGTAGATATTACCACTGGCATCAACAGTTAAATCACGAACCCCGTCGTTGTCACAACCACCGATAAATGTGGAAAATAATAAACTACCCGCACTATTAAATTTCATTACATAAATATCAAAGTCTTCTTCAAGATAGAGGTTACTACAATCAATGGGGTAGGCAGGATCGCTAGCATGTATTCCACCGTTCGGCAAGTTTGTTAAACCACCGTCCGCTGGAAACAAACTCGATGTTGTGGCGCCAGCAATAATAATATTTTCAGAAGCATCAATGACGACAGAACGCGAAACATCTTTGGCTTGACCGCCGATGGTAAAAGAAAAATTTAATAGTGGATCAATAACGATAGGCTTGGAATGATCATACGAGGCAAGTTTGAAACTTATTTCATGGGATTGTGCAATCACATAGTCTGCTTTGATAATTTGACGTTGACCATTGATTTCTTGAAAAGCAATAGGTGCACGCTGAACAAATTGTTGATGCTTGTTGCTAATCAACAAATCCCCATTGGCAGCCAATTTTAAAGATTCAGCATTCTCAATTTTAACACGAATAAGTTCGGCATCCGCACCTGGCGCAAGCACATAATCGTACTCTATTTCACCCTGATTGAGATAATAATTAACATCCACACCGGGAAATACATTTTGCTGGGTTACCGATGTGAATAACGGAATATTCTCTGTCCATTTTTCGCTTTTCGCGCCACGGAAATAGTTAATTCGATTGCGTAGCGCAGATCCAGTGGAATAGCTAATTTTGGAATCTTGTTGCTTACCATACACAAAACGAATACTCGCACTTGCATTCTTCGGGGGGGTTAGTTGGAATCCACGGTCACTAATTAAAAAAGTCTGATCACCGCGTTTAGCAATATATTTAAACTGAGTGGGATATTGGCCTAGGTTTTGTTCGAATCCACGCAACCATATTTTGTCTAATTCACGCAGTTGATCGTCTTGCACCGGGGTCACTGTAAAACCTACCGGAATATTCGTCAAGAAAAGTACTATACAAGTGAGCAAAACACGGCAATCGCGCAGCAAAATGGACAATAAACTATTAAAAAAAACCATGCTCGGGGCTTCCCCATCACTCAACATTAAGCGCTTGAATTATAACAGTTGTTAGCATAACTACGCCAAATTAATTAGATTTATTCGCGTTTAGTTTCCATATGATTTGCCGATTCAGCACTAATCTCTTTATATAGTATGCAATATTCACGATTTAGCTATGCTTAATAATATCAAGTCAAATAGTCAAGCATCATCTGCAGCTGATTCCTCGGCTCATTTGCAACAACTCACCTCGCAATTATACAAACAAGCGCCAGCGGCGATCATTGGTATGCCGACATGCGGTTTCGCCATGGTTTATTACCTGTGGGACCAAATTTCCAGTCACCTACTAATCGGCTGGCTAGCAGCGATTATCGTCGTTACCTTTATGCGAGTGCTACTAATGACGGCTTACCATTTCCAAGGCAACAAAGACAACGTAAAACAGTGGGTCAACTATTATACGGTTCTGGAAGCTAGCGCTGGTTGTGTCTGGGCCGCTAGTGCTTATGTTTTTAATGACCTTGATAATAACGGTCAAATCTTCCTGTTTTTTGCAACGATCGGCATGATTGCAGGCGCGGCGAACATTCTTGCCCCAGTGTTTAAAGCGTTCCTAGCGTTTGCAATTCCTACATCAGGAATATATGCGATTTTTCTGCTTAGCAGCGGTGGCGAATTATTCCCAACATTGGGTGCGCTATTGCTATTGTATTTGGGCATTGTCATTTCCACCACACGTTCTCTGCAACAAACCATAACCAAATATTTTCATTCCGTGCATGCAGTTAATAGTCTAAGTGATTTATTAGTCACTTCACAAAACCACTTATTTGAAGAGCGCCAAGCTCGCACCGAAACCGAAGCTTTTCTTTCTAATTCAAAAGAAGAGTTACAACGTATTTTGAGCAATATGCAAGATACGTTTTACCGAGTCGATTTAGAAGGCAAGTTAGTGATGGCCTCACAATCAGCGTCTGACCTACTCGGCTATGAAATTTATGAATTGATCGGCAAGAAATTGAGTGATTTGTACAAACATCCTGAACATCGTGAGGCGTTCTTAAAAGCGCTGCAAAACAATAATGGGATTATAAAAAACTATGAAGCGGAACTGGTGCGACGCGATGGATCGAGTGTGTGGGTATCAACCAATGCACATTTTATTTACACCGATAATGGTGACATTAAGGGCGTGGAAGGAACAACACGCAATATCCAAGACAAACAAGTCTACTTGGAAGCATTGAATAAGGCCAAGGAGGAATTCAAGCAGCTTTATGAATATAATACTGCGATTTTAGAAAATTCCCCGATAGGTATTATTTCTCTGGATGAAAATGGTTTGATTGTTTATAAAAATCCAACCATGAATTATTTCATTGACAGTGCGGGTTTAAAAAAACAACTATCGTTGCAAAAAGACTTATTGCAAGCAACGACTGTTGTGGAAAGCGAGTTATACGAGCAGCTTCATACCTTACTCCAAGGCAAAGCCATTCACATACAAACTATTTTTTCCAATCAACATATTGCACAAGCAGCATTGGATATTCGCGGTGTACCCATTCTACGAAATCAAAAACTGATTGGTGCGGTCTTGCTAATTGATGATTACAGTGATTTCCATCAAGCACAAAAAGAGTTACGTAAAGCCAAAGAGAATGCTGAACAAGCCAGCCGAAGCAAAAGTGAATTTCTCGCAAACATGAGTCATGAATTGCGCACACCCTTAAACGGCATTATTGGATTGACTGATCTTTTGCAAGATGAAATCGAAGATCCAGTCTATCAGGAGCAAATCCATTTGATTGCTCACTCTGGCAATATTCTATTAGACCACGTTAATCGTCTTCTTGATTTATCAAAAATCGAAGCCGGCAAGTATGATTATCATGAAGAACTAATTGACCTCACCGATGTCGCAGAAACCGTGCTCGCCACTTTAAAACTTCAAGCTGAAAAAAAAGGTTTAGCATTCAAAATAGAATACTCACCCGTCATGCCACAAACCATCATCTATGACGAAACATGGCTGCGTCAGATTTTAATTAATCTAACAAACAATGCAATAAAGTTTACCAAAACTGGATATGTTACTGTTTATTTCGATGCCGTCGAAAAACCCGAGCCACTTCTTATAATTGAAATCAAAGACAGCGGCATTGGCATTCCCGACGATCAACTAGAAAATGTTTTCTCTAGCTTTGTGCAAATAGATAATTCACTCACACGCCAATACAGTGGCACGGGATTAGGTACAAGCATTGTTAAACAATTAGTCGAACTCAGTCGCGGTGAAATTCAAGTACAAAGCGAATTGGGCAAGGGTTCGTCCTTTAAAGTCACACTTCCTTTAAAACGCGGCTATACAAAAGAAAAAATCATCGACATAAAAGATTCAACTCAAACGACAAGCCAACACTTAAATATTCTAGTGGTTGAGGACAATATTACAAATCAAATTGTCATGCAGAAACTGTTAACCCATATCCAACATCAAGTCACACTTGCTGACAATGGACAAGTTGCGCTCGATCTCTTGAAGGAAAAAACATTTGATTTGATTTTTATGGACATCCAAATGCCGATATTGGATGGATTAACAACAACACGAATCATTAAACAAAATCAACAATGGGAACATATTCCAGTGGTTGCTGTGACCGCACATGCAATGGAAAAAGATCGTGCGCATTACTTATCGTTCGGCATTGACTATGTACTAAGCAAACCGGTCAGCTTGAAATTGCTACAAAATACTATTCAAACACTGTTTCAATCAGCGCTAGTCCGTAAAAACTAAAGGGTTTGCACCATATGTCGACAAATCTACACGTTCAGCTTTGTTAATATTTAGACCGAAATGGATTCACTCGCATGAGTCATGAAATTAATAATGAATTACCTTTCCCGCCACGAAGTGAGCCCTATCCTGATGCTATTCATAGGTCAGAAGATATTTTATTACTACTATTAGATGGACGCGCTATTACTGGACAACTCATTCGTTACAGCCCATCGGAACCCACCATAAAATTACTGCATTCGGTGGAAAAAAACCTGTCTTCTATTAATATTAGTGAAATTAAAACGGTAGAATTAAATAATTCCCGTCAATTTGTCAAAGCCGACGACAAATTATCCTTAGTTGACAACGCATCACCGCTTCCACAGGATCGACAAGAGTATGAAATTACATTTATTGATGAGCAACACATTAGTGGTGAAACATTAGGCCACGTTAGCGATCTTCATGGCATTCATTTATTTTTACCACAAGCTTTTAATAATTATCACCATGTATTCATTCCATTCAGTGCGATTAAAACCCATCGCATTGGACCCATGATCGGTGAATTGCTCGTGGATAGCAAAACCATATCCGATGATGACTTAAACCAGGGTTTGCAAGAACAAAATCGTTTACGAGGTCAACGAATCGGCGATATTCTTCGAGCAGAACATATTATTTCGAAGGAACAACTAGAGGCGACGGTCAATAAACAAGTCGCAACCAAGGGCTCAAAAGTACGCATTGGCGAAGCACTATTAAAAGAAGGCATTATTACTGAAGCACAACTAGATAAAGCCTTAGAAAAACAAAAAGAGGATCGATCACAACATTTAGGCCAAATATTGATTGGCATGAAACTGGTCAAGCCTGCCGATATTGTAAGAACCTTAGCCGCAAAACTGGGCATTCCTTTTGTTAATCTACGAAAATTTGATATTGATACTCAAGCAGTACAGATGGTTCCCGAGAAGATTTCGAGACAACATCATGTCATGCCCCTATGCCATATCAATAACAAATTAATTATTGCTGTAGAAGATCCTCTTAACCGATTGCCCATGGAAGATATTCGATTCCATTGCAAAACTTTTGTCGAACCGGTGCTTGCTGATCCAGAAGACATTCAATGGGCACTGGATGTGAACTATGGATTGAAAATTGATTCACTCGTCGGCGAGCTAGACGATCAAAATGAATCAGAATTTGAAGAGGCCGACCAATCGGTGTCTGAATCCGATAATGCCTTAGTCAAACTGGTTAACAAAATGATTATCGACGCATTTCAGCAAGGCGCTTCCGATATACACATCGAACCCTATTCCGGTAAGAAGAAGACTGTTATTCGTTTTCGTAAAGATGGAGTGCTTGTACCCTATGTAGAGCTTGCACCGAGTTATCGCTACGCCTTGGTCTCGCGTATCAAAATCATGTGTGATCTGGACATTTCCGAACGACGCAAACCTCAGGATGGGAAAATTGATTTTAAAAAATTTGGTCCGGCCAATATTGAACTTCGTGTAGCCACCATTCCTACCGCCGGAGGTGTTGAGGATGTGGTTCTACGGGTATTGGCTAACAGTGAACCTATTCCACTGGAACAATTGGAAATGACAGAAACAAATTTGAATAATGTTTCAAATCTGATTAAAAAACCCTACGGTCTTTTTCTTGTGTGTGGCCCAACAGGCTCAGGTAAAACCACAACCTTACATTCAATTTTAGGCCGCTTGAACATACCGGATCGAAAAATATGGACAGCGGAAGATCCAGTAGAAATCACTCAAAAAGGTTTGCGCCAACTACAAGTCAATCCAAAAATTGATTTAACCTTCGCGAATGCCATGCGAGCTTTTTTGCGTGCAGATCCCGACATCATCATGGTAGGTGAAATGCGCGATGAAGAAACCACTGCAATTGGCGTGGAGGCCTCGTTAACCGGTCATCTTGTCCTGTCGACTTTGCATACCAATAGCGCGCCTGAAAGTGTAGTGCGTTTATTAGATATGGGCATGGATCCGTATAACTTCGCAGATGCTATTCTTGGGGTGTTAGCACAACGCCTGGCAAGACGTTTATGTCGCTATTGTAAAACACCTTATGAAGCCAGTAGTGATGAATTACGTGAACTTGCGCGTGAGTATTTTTCCGAATTACCCGAATTCCATGAGTCTGAATCAAATTTGCAAGCTCAATATGACACGTTGATTGAATCTTGGTACAAACATTACGCCTCGGATGATGGGAAAATCGTCTTACATAAACTCAATGGATGTGATGAATGCGGTCAAATTGGCTATAGCGGACGCATTGCTTTACATGAATTGCTAGTCGCCAGTGACAAAATCAAACATCTTATCCAAGATAGAGCCCGTGTACGTGATATACTTTCACAAGCTTATCGTGAAGATATGCGAACGTTAAAACAAGATGGTATTGAAAAAATAATCAAAGGTGAAACCGACATACATCAAGTGCATGCGGTTTGTATTAAATAAAAAATGCCTTAACCCAAGGCCTGCTTTTGCGCATCGACCACTTCTGGGAATGGAAGGTAATCGTGATTGAAAAATTGTGTAGTTACTTCATCTGCGAAAAAACGACCCAGCTTGCTCAGCCATACATAATCGTTGTTCTGTTCAATAACCCCAATCGTCGCTAGCCACTCGATTTCCGCACCGAACACTTCATCCACGGTTATTCCGGTTAATAACTTATAATAGGATTTATCAACTTTCATATTTTTTAAAGGCAAAATAAAGTTACGCCGCAACTCATCGTCATTTGTGCGAATTTTTCCTCGATTAATTGCAACTTTGCGTTGATCAATTAAATCATAATACGTTTGCAAGGAAGTATCACCGACATTTAGGGTAAATACGCCACGCAAATTCGACCACGATGACACACCTACCCCAACCACGTCTGTCAAACCACAACACCAATCACGCAAGTAATGCGAAATATCATTTTCTTTTTTTGCAAAAATTCGTGTTTGGTATTCATGAAAACCGTGGTCTTCTGAAATCATAATACCCAGGTGTTTCATTAACTGAATAGTATCGGCATCGGGAAACACATCAGGTTTCTTGTTAAATTGAGTAATGATATTCCCTTGGCGATCTCCATGCTGTTTAACCCGCAAACGATAAAGTTGATAGCCTTCAATATCCAATTCCACGGCTTGCAACATGTTACGCGTCCACATTTCCACGCTTTGATTTGGATAGGCATAAATCAAATCGATAAAAATATTCTCAATTTTTGCACGACGCATTTGTGTGATCGCATCTAAAGTATCTTGGTGAGTATGCACTCGTCCCATGTAAGCAAGAATATCATCATCAAAGGATTGCACGCCCATGCTGATACGATGCACACCGTGGTCTTGCATAATCCGCAATTTCTCGAAACCATCATCCCCGAGCAAGGTGCGTGGTTCTGCTTCGACAGAAAATTGAGTGCAAACGGATAAATCATAATGGCGATGTATCATTTGCATAAAACGAAGTGTTTGCTCAACGTTCAAATAAGTTGGTGTACCACCACCAATCAAAACTGAATGTGCTGGAATTTTTTCCATGCCCATGTTGGTTTTATATAGGATCATTTCTTTTTCTAAATAATCCAGGTAAACATCAACTTCTTCGGACTTTGATTTGGTTTTGGTAATCCAATGACAAAAGGTACAACGTGAAGGACAAAATGGAATATGAATATAGGCGATTGTTTTGCGAGCCGGTCTAGAATCGAAATTCTGAAATATTGCTTGTTGGTCCATATCTGAAAACATCGTCAGAGGTGGGTAGCCAATCACGGGGAAAAATTTACTACCGCTTGCGGGTAAAATGCCGCTAGCGCGCACACCTTCAATATCCATCGCGGCGAGTTCTGCGCGTGCTTTAGCGATCTGTGTTTCAACTGTTCTCATATAACTCCCCTACACCACTTTATCGACTTTTTATTGGTTTTCTAAATTAATTAATGATAAGCACCTAATACTTTGACTGCATGCTGCGCATAACTCAAGTCAACAATCGTGTCTATATCCGGTTTTTGTCGCAAATAACCACGCCGATAATACCACATGGCATCATCACGCAAACTTTTCACATTAACCAAACCATCGGGGCTTAGGCCAACGGGCACGACCGATTGATAAATGTTTTTATCTTTAATTCGTGTGTACTTAGTTAAAATATCAATGACTTCTTTTTTCCCTTTGCCTTTTTCAAAGGCATCATTGTAATCCCGCAAACCTTTCACATAGGCAACCATGAAACCTTTTGCCTGTTTCGGATGTTTTTGCATAAACACCGGCGAATAAAAAATGGCGGCGCTTTGTTGATTCGGATAGATTTCATCATCACCAGCCACTCGAACCGCAATATTCTTTGCGACAGCGGCTGCAACAAAGGGTTCAATCTGCACACTTGCATCCAAATTGCTATTGGCTAGTGCAATATTAATATCTGAATAGGCCAGATGCTTAAGTTCAATATCATCTAAACTCAAGCCCACTTTTTTCAAATACATTTCAGTGACAATTTCTTGTGACACACCTTTGGCGGTGACCGCCATGCGCATACCTTTTAAATCTTTAAAGGACTTATAGCGCCCGTTATCCACCAAATCCTTGCGCACGATTAATGCTAAATAACCGTGTTGTGGCGATACCGTGCCTTTATCCGAAACAATCTTAATTGGAATATCATGAGCGATAGCGTTATATATGCCAGCATTAATATTTCCGCCCGCGACAAACAACTGCCCCGTGGCCAGAAACGGAACCATTTTGGCGCCCGATGCTTTAAAAGGATTTATTACCGGCTGAATACCCTGCTCCGTGAAATAACCACGTTCGGTGGCAATGAACATGGCTGCAGAACTCATTACCGGTGAAATACCGATAGGCACTTCTAATAATTTATCCGCCCACGCCTGCGCGCAATACGTCGATAAAGAAATCAAACAAATGATAAGAATCCGTTTTGCCTTTAATCTATTCAATCTTTTCATCTTTAAATATCTCTGTTATACGTTTAAAAAATATATTGCAATGCCTATAACTGCAATAACAGCACCTGTTAAACTTTTAACATCGAGTGTTTGTTTTAAAAATACCATTGCCAGTGGCAACACAAATAATGGGCTCGTCGAGTTTAACGCCGCTGCCACAGATGCATGGGTATACTTCAAGGCCACTATTGACAACCATGTGCCTAAGAAAGCACCAATAAATCCAGCAAGTAGCATTTTCCGCAATAACTCTGGAATTTGTAGTGGTTTTAGTTGAGTAATTAGATTTCGACTGGCTAAAGCCCAAAAACTCAAACCTGCTACTGCCCATGCTGTACGAATAAATGTAGCGTCTAATGCCGCTACTGTCGCCACTCCAAGCTTACTGAGAATAATTGCACCAGCATTTGCCGCAATAAACAATGCCGCAAATATCAATCCACGTCGCCATTGGTGGGACGCATGGTTTTCCCCAGCGCCTTGCCATAATACATAAGTGACGCCAATAATGGTGAGTGCCAATCCCATCCAAGCCACATCGGCCAAGCGTTCACCTAAGAAAACCACCGCAATAATGCCTGTCAATACTGGAATCAAGCTACCCAGTAACAAGGTCAAACGCGGCCCTAGACGCACTAGCGCCATAAAATACAGGGTGTCACCCAGACAAATACCGAGCACACCACTTGCAGCTAAACTCCAGTATTCACTTGTGGCTATGGGCTCTATACCTGCAAAAACCAGTATAATCCCTATTGAAAGCAATGCAATTAAGCCTTTGCTTAAGTTCATTGCCGTGGCGCTGAAAGTCTCGCCTAGTTGGCGAAACAAAATAGCTGACACCGCCCACAAAAATGCCGATGCTAACGCTGCGCTGCCACCGATGATATGATTAATACTATTATCGATTGTGGTGACTCCCCATACTTGAATAGGTTAGGATGGATAGCTTAACATTTGCTTTAATTCACGCTTACAAATCAGAAACCTGGACTATGAACTTTAACCGATTTTTTAAAATTAGCCTGTTATTTTGTTTAATAGCCGTATTCAATCTACACGCAGCAGAAATCCGTATTATTCATCCTGGTTCGCTTGAACTGGTCTATGGTGATTTAATTAATCGACCGCCACCATTGTCCTCGCCAATTCGCAAAGTTCGCGCCAATGGTGAGATTTTTTATGTATTTCCCGACGTGGTTTCGCCATCAATCCAAAGTGTTTTCTTGCTTGAACATACCAAAATTGCAGCTGGCGAAAGTGTGCTAGATATTGGCTCAGGTTGTGGCATTCAAGCAGTATTTGCCGCCAAAAACAAAGCCAAACGTGTGGTTGCCACGGATTTAAGTTCAGCCGCCGCCGCAAATACCGCGTATAATGCTGCGGGGCATAATCTTTCAAACATTATCGAACCGTTGCAAGGTGATTTATTCAGTTCAGTAAATAAACAAGAAAAGTTCGATGTGATTATTTTCAACATTGATTATCCTTGGAACCAAGAAACGCAAGGTTTATGGAAAGTTCACGAGCGATTTTTCCGTGAAGTCAAAACCTATCTCAATCCTAATGGTCGAATTTATTACCAAGCCGGTTTAGTAGACAATGTGGCGAAAATCAATTCCATGGTCAAAGCGAATGGCTTAATGATCATGAAAATGAATATGGTGAATGCATTTACCCATGACCGTGAACCCATTGTATTTCACATCGAACATGAACGCGCAAAAGTCACGCCCAATCCTTAATTTCAGGGCTTTTTGATTAAGCTATAGACTTTTTCATGCATGCGGCTTAAGCCACGATCTTTAAATTGTGGATTTAAAGCGATGCAATCTTGATCTTCCAACAAGGTGACTTCAAATTGTTTTTCATAAAGACGACGCACTTCCGCTTCACCTACAGTAAACGGCGGACCGTCCATTTCATTTTCTGGGTATTCCATGGTCACCAACAAAATTGGCGTACCCGCAGTGAGTAATTCTGACATATGTTGCGCATATTGCTCACGCATCTCAGGTGGTAAAGCAATCAGTGAGGCTCGATCATACACTGCCTTGATCTCACCGAGATCGGCGCTATGCAGTTGAAAAAAATCACCACAAAATAAACGAATGCCTGTTGTTGATTTAACAACATAGTTTTCATGAGTCACCGTAGAGTGCGCTAATTCATTCTCAGTAAAAAATGCGTCCACCGCAATTGCACTGACTTCAACCCCAATAACTTCATGACCTTGTTTAAAAAGCCAATTCATATCCCGTGTTTTCCCACAAAGTGGAACTAAAACTGAACCCGCTTTATCCAGTGGCAAGCCGTCCCAATGTTTTTTTAAATGATTGTTGATTTGATCCTGATGAAAACCGATCTGCCCTTGTTCCCAACGATCATGCCAAAATTCTGCTTTCATAGTTAACCTCTGATTAAGCCCTTAGTGAAACTTGGTAGCCTGCGTATTTACGAATATTCAACACACCACAATCAAGTATTAAATACTGCCCTTTGATTCCTTGCAGCACACCCTCAATAGTGGGTGTCTTATCCAGATTTAAAGGTTTTACTTTTTCTGGAAACTGCTTCACTGGAAACTGTAATTTTAGAATCTCTACATCCGTAACTGGAACAATGGCATCACTACCATGGCTTGCAAAAAACTGTAGCAATTCTGTTTTGGCGTCACCTAAAATCTGATCACGTACTGAGAATAAATCAATATCGTCCGCATTGCCTTTTAACATGCGACGCCAGTCTGTCTTATCGGCCACTTGGTCTTTTAATATATGCTCAACCAGCCCTACAAATTTTCGATTTTGCCCCTGAAAAATGGGTAGTGCTTGAGTGGCTCCCTGATCAATCCAACGTGTGGGAATTTGTGTTTGACGTGTTATGCCTACTTTCACGCCAGAGGTATTGGCTAAATAAACAATATGTGGCTGGAAACAATGGCCTTGCGCCCACTCCGGTTCACGGCA
>JAOUJM010000302.1 GCA_029883265.1 Gammaproteobacteria bacterium | reverse complement strand
AAACAAAATCCGTGATACCTGCTTGAGGTTTGTATTGCTGTACGAGTTGTTGCAACAATTGACGTAATGCGATGTGATCAGTTTTATGACATGCAATATCGATTTGATCAATATACTGACTTAACTCCAACCAAGTAAACTTGTCTTCTTCAGCGCGCATGATTAGTGGATGATGTGTGCCGGAGACATTTTCGCCTATCAATAATTCTTCATAAAGTTTCTCGCCTGGGCGCAATCCAGTGAATTGAATTTCAATATCGCCATCTGGATTATTTTCAGTAATCACGGAAAGTCCACTTAATTGAACCATGCGTTTAGCCATTTCAACAATTTTGACTGGTTCACCCATGTCCAAAACAAACACGTCGCCACCTTGCGCCATGGAGCCTGCTTGAATAACCAATTGTGATGCTTCTGGAATCGTCATGAAGTAACGATTGATTTCGGGGTGAGTTACAGTGACAGGGCCACCTTGCTTGATTTGTCTGCGAAACAAAGGCACAACGGAACCAGATGAAGCCAAAACGTTTCCAAAACGAACCATGGAGAAATTGGTGTCACAACCCGTGTCGGCGAGCGCTTGTAAAATTAATTCGGCGACTCGTTTGGTCGCACCCATCACATTAGTCGGTCGTACAGCTTTATCGGTAGAAATCAAAACAAAAGATTTTACTTTTGTTTTCTTCGCTGCTTTCGCAGTCGCAAGTGTGCCGAAAATATTATTACGAATACCTTCTATTGGATTTTGCTCAACAAGTGGCACGTGTTTGTATGCGGCAGCATGGTAGACGGTTTCAACTTTAAATTTTTCTAAAACACTTTCAATACGGCTTTGATGCGTGACCGAACCAAGAATCGGAACGATTTCAATTGAGTGGCCATTACGATTAAGAATTTGTTTGCGATTATTTAATTCTTGGTCAATTTCATAAAGCGCAAACTCAGACTTTTCGAATAAAATTAATTTAGCCGGTTTTTGTTCGATGATTTGACGACATAACTCTGATCCGATTGAACCACCGGCTCCCGTCACCATGACCGATTTACCAGTGATACACGCACCTAATAATTCTTTATTTGGCGGTACTGGATCACGTCCAAGTAAATCTTCAATTTCAACTTCGCGAATATCGTCGACTTCTGCGGTGTGACCAACTAGGTTTGACAAACCGGGAATGGTTTTTACATGGACTGGAAGCGGTTCAAGTTGCTCAATGATTCTGCGACGTCGACTGCGTGAAACAGAGGGCAAAGCCAGTAAAATAAATTCGATGTCATCATCCTGGACTAATTTTTCGATATGGATCGGTGCGTAAACCCGAATACCACTTACCACCGAGTTCCAGTCTTCGGGGTTATCATCGATAAAAGCGACTGGTAAATATTCTCGGCCAGATTGTAAGCCCAGGGCAAGCTGTGCACCCGCAGCGCCTGAGCCATAAATAATAACGCGTTTACGATTTTCCTGTGCGAATTTGCGTCCAAGGAAATAATCTCGGGCGATGAGACGACTTCCGCCAATATAAAGCATCGCTAGAGCCCAGTAGATTCCCAGAACTGACCAGGGTGTTTGCACGGGTTTAGTGAGTATCAGGCCAATAGATAAAATGAAGGTGGCGATGGTGACGCCTTTAACTACAGTAAACACCATCTTACTACCCATGTAACGAATGATGGCACGATACAACCCTATGCGGACAAACACCGGAATAGAGGTTAATACAATTAGTGCAAAAAGCCACCAGTAGGGTTTGATGTCAGGAAATAGTTCTGTGGTTTGCAAAACGAACGCAACATAGAGTGCACAAGGCAGTAAAATAGAATCCCCAACCATCAAAATCAGGCGCTTGGTTTCCCTGGGTAAGGATTCAATAAATTGTAATAATTTCATGCTGCTATGGTCTTGCCTATTAAAACACCTAGTTTACTGTTTCGGCGTTAAACGCCGACACTATAGGGTGCGAAAATCATACCGGGATTATAATGATAATTCGCTAAAATCAGTCTAAATTATTGACTTAAAAAGTATAATCGTCAATCACTTATTACAAGACTGTGAATTGCGGCAATTTTGATAATTTTTATAATTCATTTGTCGTGCAGAATCAAAATCTATATTGTTTAACACTTGATCAAAAAGCTAAGCGTTACTTTATTTGCGTTGTCTCGGACCCAGATGTATCGATGCTGAGTTGCCTTGTGTTTGATTACTTTTAACTGTATGAGTTGTGTGCTGATGATAACGCCATGCAAGACAAATAGTCGTGAAGCTGAAAATAAACAATACAACAAAACTATAAAACATAACATATTCGGGGAAGTTGAAAAATCTAGTCAATAACCCAACTGCAGCGAAAAATGTGCCCGCACCGAGTAAAATAGCTACACTTTGCCCTGGGGTGAAGCCATAGGCCATGATCAAATGATGTAAATGCTCACGGTCGGCGGCAAAGGGTGAACAGCCCTTCATCAAACGTCTAGTCATAATAACAACCGTGTCAATGAGTGGCAGCGCCAACAGCCATAAAGCGGTAATTGGTGTAATAACACGGCCAGAACTCGCCTGTGATAGATCAATGAGTAACCACGCCAATACAAGACCTAAAACCATGCTGCCGCCATTGCCCATGAATGTCCTAGCTTTCCCTTGCCATGGTGTGCGCATGTTGAAAAGCAAGAAGGCGGAAATTACACCAATTAGGATAGTGAATAAACTAGTAATAGGCGGAGTTCCGGCAATGGCGACTGCGATGCCCAGTCCGGTAAGTGCAATAAGTGTAAAACCGCCGGCAAGACCGTCTACGCCGTCTGACATATTTAATGCGTTAATAACTCCAACAGTGGAAAACACACTTAAGGCAATGCCCCAGGAACCAGTGTATGCGATTTCATTACTGATAAGTCTTCCAAAATCAATTAGTTGGACGTCTGCGGAAAGTATCATGATGAGCGACGCAGTGATTTGACTGAGAAAACGGGTAATTGGGGAGAGGGCGACAATGTCATCTACCGTACCCACAAGTAATAATATTCCTGCGGCAAAAATCATGTAATACAGATTGCTTGGTAGCGATGCAAAGAATACACAAAGGCTTAGTCCGCCAAACATTGCGAGCCCACCAATCAGCGGCGTGCCGTGACCATGAACCTTGTGACCGCCAGCATTATCGACTAAGCGCAATTGCTCGGCTTTAGGTAACAAAGCCGCAATTAAAAAAGCTGTAGTAGCAAAGCTGAGTAGAGCGTACACCATGTGTTCCAATGTTCTGGGCCTCTTGCTGTAATGCGCTATCTGTGCCGAATCGCAAAATCGTAGGTCGTACAGATAAATCGGCCTGTAGAATGAAAAACTTGAGATATTTTTGACTTTGTCTAAGTAATACCGGGCTAGTTTGTGGTACATTTTGGGTTTGATAAGTAGCCAACTAGAACAACAACAAGAGTCGGGAGAAGAAATGGTCAAGATATGGTTAAGCGGAGGATTATTGTGGTTAAATCTGGTTTTATTCGCTTCTCTGTCACCTGTACCCACAGCTTTGCAACACAGTTTTGATTTGTATGACAAGTTGATTCATTTAGTGGTTTACGCAGGCTTGATGTGGTGGTTTTGCCAAATTTACGCTCGATCAGTGCATCGTTGGGTGTTTTTATTATTAGCTTGTTTTGGATTGCTGGTTGAATTTTTCCAAGGTATGGGCACCTATCGGGTGTTTGATCCCGCCGATGTACTTGCCAATTGTGTCGGCATTTTGATTGCGTGGTTTGTTGTGGGTTATCGCTTTGCTCGTATCATCAAACCAATTGAAAATCGTGCTTATGTTGATTTGAGCTAAACATTTTAGTTTTATAAGAAGGAAGATTTTAATGCCAAGTAAAGTGAAAAAAGCGGTATTTCCTGTTGCTGGAATGGGAACACGTTTTCTACCTGCAACAAAGGCAAATCCAAAAGAGATGTTGCCAATTGTTGATAAGCCGCTCATTCAATATGCGGTAGAGGAAGCAGTGGATGCTGGTTGTGAGCAACTAATTTTTGTAACTAGCAGTTCGAAACGTGCGATAGAAGATCACTTCGATAAGAACTATGAATTGGAATCTTTACTAGAAGAAAAAGGTAAAAACGAGATTCTGAATATTGTACAAGGCATATTGCCTAAGGGTGTGCATTGCGTTTATATCCGTCAGGCTGAAGCATTAGGTTTGGGGCACGCGGTGTTATGTGCTGCAGGCGTCGTTGGTGATGAGCCATTCGCCGTAATACTTGCTGATGACTTAATCGATGGTGGCAACAACCCTTGTCTAAAACAAATGGTCGAGACTTATGAGAATGAAGGCGGTTCCAGTGTAATCGGCGTAGAGTCGGTTGGGGCAGATGAAACGGATAAGTATGGCATTGTTGCAACGACGGATTTAGGCAATAAAATTGGCCGCGTCGATCAAATTGTTGAGAAACCCAAACCAGCAGATGCACCATCGAATCTTGCGGTGGTCGGACGTTATGTTTTAACACCACGCATTTTTGAATTATTGAGAAACATTGGTAAAGGCGCCGGCGGTGAAATTCAACTAACTGATGCGATCGCACAATTGCTAGAATATGAGCGTGTACTGGCTTATGAGTTTGACGGTATTCGTTATGATTGTGGCGACAAACTGGGATATTTGAAAGCGACTGTTGAGTATGGCTTAAAACATAAAGGACTGGGTGAAGACTTTAGGAAATATCTACAAGCCTTTTGCGTGAGTTAATATGAATTTCCCAACCATAGAAAATTTTATTGGCAATACACCCTTAGTACGTTTACAGCGTTTACCGGGTGAGACTAGCAATACAATTCTAGTTAAACTTGAAGGCAATAATCCTGCGGGTTCTGTTAAAGATCGTCCGGCAATTAATATGATTGTACAAGCAGAAAAACGCGGCGAAATAAAACCGGGCGATACCTTGATAGAGGCGACCAGTGGCAATACGGGTATTGCTTTGGCCATGGCAGCGGCAATTAAAGGCTATCGCATGATCCTAATCATGCCTGAGAACATGAGTGAAGAACGTCGTGCATCAATGAAAGTGTTTGGCGCTGAACTCATACTTGTGAGTAAAGAAGCAAGCATGGAAGGCGCGCGTGATCTTGCTAAGCAAATGGAAGCTGAAGGCAAAGGCAAAGTCCTGGATCAGTTTTCCAATCCCGATAATCCTATGGCGCATTATTATGGTACCGGCCCTGAAATTTGGCGTGACACCAATGGTCGCATCTCTCATTTTGTTAGTGCCATGGGAACCACTGGTACGATTATGGGTACGTCCGCTTTTTTAAAAGAGCAACGTGTCGATGTACAAATTGTTGGTGTGCAACCGCAAGAAGGTGCAAGTATTCCGGGTA
>JAOUJM010000301.1 GCA_029883265.1 Gammaproteobacteria bacterium | reverse complement strand
GGCGTTTTCCAATTGTTTTGGTCCATGGCCGCTTTACTTAAATTCAAGTGGGCTTGGCTAATCAACTGCCGGGAGCGTGGTGTGGCGCCACGAGACGAGATAAACTTATTCACTTCTCTGATGGTGTTTTCCCAGTCACCATTTTGGAAGGCGGTTATGCCAAGTTCTAAGTACCGGTTATCCACTTGAATCTTCGCTTGTTCAGTGGCAGCTTGCTGCTCCATTTCTTCTTCCATGGAGTCGTATTTCGCGCTATCGTTTAATTTTTCTTTCAAACGTTGCGTTTTTGCCATTTGTATGGCTTTGACACGGGTTTCTTCAATATTGCGTAAATAATTCAAGGCTTCATGTTGGCTCGGTTCAAGCGCAAGTATGGCAAGAAACTGCTCTTGGGCATGTTTGACATCACCAGATTTATAAGTTTTCTTTGCGTGAACAAGTAAGGAGCGCACACGACGTTTGATAATCGATTCTGTGATGTTAATGCGATTAGCAAATTCGGGATTGTCGGGATCGATGGTGCTAAGGATTTTCCATTCGACTAAGGCTTGATGAAACCATTGACGTTCGCCATATTCAATCGCTTTCATGCGACGCGCTTCGGTATCAAGAACCGTAGCATCACTTTTAATCGCGATGGGATTGCTGCTACATGCGCCCAGCGCACCTAAACATAAAACTAAAATCGTTTTTTTAATATTCATTGCAACGATACTTGTTTGAAAGTGTCCAGGGCGTTCACGAATTCTTCGTGCGTGGAGTCGCCAAAAATCATTGTGCGGTTTAGCATGTAATGGTAAGAAAATACGGCATTGCTGCCAGGTTGCACGGTTACGCCTAGTCGATAGTCAATCTTTTTCAATTTATTGATGATCATTTCATTTGTGTCACCAAATGGATACGCGAAGGTATGCAGATTTTTTTTCAAATGGGCTTTGATTTTATTGCTGGGATTTTCAATTTCTTCTTCAATCCGCTGTTTATAATCTTTGTATGCCTCACCTGGTTGCTGCAAGGACATGTTGGGATGAGTTTTTGAATGGGCTTGGAAATCGATGAGTCCAGATTTTTCCATAAATTGTATTTGCGACCAGGTTAATGCGTCGGGCGCACCCATGAAATCCGTGTATAAAAACACCGTGGCCGGAAAATTGTATTTTTGTAAGATGGGGTAGGCATTTTTAAATGTAGAACGATAACCATCGTCGACGGTAATGACGACGGCTCGTTTTGGAATATCATTTTTACCTTCGAGAAAACCAATCAGGTCTTTCATATGAATAACGCGGTAGTTATTTTCTTTTAAATAAGCCATTTGTTCGGCAAACTTTGTTGCATTGACAGATAACTTATTATGCTTATCGTCAAAGCGGTGATAACACAAAATGGGCACGGTTTGATAACCATCAATATAAACCGCCGATGGATTATGCGGCTTCAGTGGAATCACCACTTCGAGGCCATCGACGACTTGTGCAATATTGTTAAAATCGGCGATACGCCAAGCCATGGTTCGGCTGCCCAAGTATTGCTCAGCAAGTGATTCCAACGTGTCGCCGCGGTGGGCGATAATCACGACAAAGTCATCGCTCTTAATGCCGACATGCGGGTTATTTCCGCCAAGCATAGGTGTGCGTGTCGTGGCGCAGGCCACAAACAGCAAACTAAACAGCGCAAGCGCGCTAAGCCGAATGGCGCTGTTTATTTTCTTGGTTAAGTTCTGATTGTTCAAGTGCACGTGTTTCATCTTGTTTCTGCAGGGCTTCAGCCATATTATCAAATTTATTAAAAACTTGGCCAAATTCATCTTTGCGTTCAACTGCAATTCGATAAGAAAAATGACCATGACTTATTTCGTTGATACCTTTAAGCAAGGTTGCTAATGGTGTTGCAGTGAGTTTACCTAATATATACACCACGACGACTACCGCAATAATGGTTGTGATTAATAAAATCGTGAGCAATACCACAATTTGATTGGCAACCCGCTCAAGCGGCGCAATTGGCAGGCCCAAATGCACACGTCCAATCTCAGTGTTTTGAAACAAAATCGGTGTGTCAAAATCGAGCACTTCTTCATTATCAGTAAAAACGTGGCGACTAACAATGACTGTATTTAATTGGCTCACGGGTTCACTGTCGGTTGGCTTGTTATATTGGCTTTGTAAAATTTCAGGATTATTACTACCACGGATAACGCCATCATGATCAACGATAATGAGATAATTAAAATCCTGGCGTGCAATCGTATCTTGTACGAATAACTCAATTGATGGCCAGTCTTCACTCAATACCGACTCGGCGGTTTCCACGGCGATGAATTTTGCTAATGAACTACCAAAGGTGAGCACTTGGTCGGTCATGGTTTGTTTTTGTTGGCTATACATGTAAGAGCCGCAAATAATCATGGTCAGAGAAACCACAGCGGCCATTATCGCAGACCATTTAACCTGAATTGGAATAATTCGCTCGCCCGTGTCCAATGCGAGCTCTTCAATATCGCCCAGCACACGTTGTAGAGCATGAGCAACATCACGCCCGGTGGCAAAACGTTTTTCCGGTTGTTTCTTTAATAGTTTATCGATAATTTGTTTTAGTGCGCCGGGTAAATCAGGTGCGAGATCGCCCACGGGTTGTGGATTCTCGGTAGCGATCTGAAAGAGAAGCGTCGCCAGGGTTTCGGCTTTAAACGGTTTCTGATTGGTAATCATTTGATAGAGAATGACACCTAAGGAAAATAAATCTGAACGACCATCGACGTTTTTACCAATGACTTGCTCGGGCGACATATATTGCGGTGTGCCCAAAACTTCGCCCATTTGTGTATGTTGGGTTACATCGAGTGTTTCTACATGGGCGATACCAAAATCCGTGATTTTTACGGTTTCAGCATCTTCGAGCAGAATAATATTACTGGGCTTGATGTCGCGATGCACAATGCCTTTGCTATGGGCATAGTCCAATGCTTGCGCGATTTGCACACCATATTTTAAAACTTTTTCGATGGGGTGGGCAGCAGTGGCATTCATCACTTCATCAAGTGGTGTGCCGGTTAATAATTCCATGGCAATATAAGGCACGTTTTCAACTTCGCCGACATCGTAAATCGTGACTATATTGGGATGAGACAATACACCCACCGCACGCGCCTCGCGCAAAAATCGCATACGATATTCTTCATCAATGCAGCGTTCCGGACGTAAGAGTTTAATCGCCAGCGTTCGGTCGATCTTGGGGTCATGGGCTTTATATACAGTCGCCATGGCACCTTGACCAATTTCTTCAATGATTTGATAACGTCCTATATGTTCAACCATGAGTGCTTCTCATCTTTTTTTCTCTATGACTTCATTTTTTAAAAAATGAACTGAATAAACCTTTTTTCTTCGGTGTGGTACTGGTGAAAGCTTTATGCGATTCGATATCATCAATGCTTTCTTCAAGTATTTCGGTTTCGTCCTGGCTGGTTTGGGCGAGTTCTTCGACAAAGCGGCCACTGCCAACAAATCGTAAACGCGGGCCACCATCACCAAACATAACCACATCATTTTGTTGCAGAATCGTATCGCCTTGTATGGCACGGTCATTAATAAAAGTGCCACGGTTACTGGTTAAATCTCGTAAAAAATAATTGCCCTGGGCGTGAAAAACTTCGGCGTGCAAATCATAAACGCTGGGGTGCGGTAGACTGAAATCTGCACGATCACTGCGGCCGAGTCGCACGGCTGATTTTTTCAAAGATTTTATGTTGATGCCAAACTGGAAAGTAAACGAAGCTTCTTCTGGCACATTGGTTTTGGGTATTTGTGGCGATGCCGCGAATTGATCAAGACCTGCACCGAGGCCACCCGGCGATACTTGGGGGGGTGGACGCATGGCCGGTTTTGATTGTTTGACCATTTTAGATAAATAGCTGATTTTGGGTCCACCCTCGGCGAGGGTAATGACGTCACCGGCTTTTAAATACGCTTGCTCAACCCGGTTGCCATTGATGAAGCAACCATTGGCGCCTTTACACACTAATAAAAATCGATTGCCTTCGCGTACTAGCTCGGCGTGTAAGCGGGATACAATGCGTAAATCACCTGGGAAGACCACATCACCATTAGGATCGCGACCGATACTTATGCGTTCGGCTTGTGACTCGTCGATTTCACCTTTGCGTGGGCCATCGATATGTACGATTTGCACATGAATTTCGGGTAAGGCATTGTTTGAGTAAAAATCCTGGCTCATAAATTGTTTTTGTATTTAACTTTATAAATCAATGAGATAATCCTTCTGTCTAAGCAAAACCGACAGCCTCCCTGGTGCTATGAAATTCAGCACGATTGCTTATTATATAGAAACCTGAGCGATACTCCAGCCTGTATGCGGCGGAAATGATTTAGGCTACAATGCGTGCAACTACTTTAACCCTATATCCGAGCGATACAATCACCTATAAGTATTATGCCAACATTAGCTAACCCACCGGAACTACTTAATATCCGCGATTTTATTCGTTATGGCATGAGCCAATTTCAAGCACATGACTTATTTTTTGGTCATGGGACGGATAATGCGCTGGATGAAGCCACGAGTCTAGTTTTGCATAGTCTAAAAATGCCACATGACTTGCCAGGCCATTTTATGGATGCCCGTTTAACAGCGGACGAGAAACAAGTCATTATTGAGCTTTTTAGCCAACGCATCGAACAACGACTGCCGGCGGCTTACCTAACCCATGAAGCCTGGTTTTGTGGTTTGCGTTTTTATGTGGATGAGCGGGTACTCGTGCCACGTTCGCCAATTGCCGAGTTGATCGAAAAACAATTCACACCCTGGGTTGAGTCCGAGCAGGTCTCGCGGATATTGGATTTATGCACGGGAAGCGGCTGTATCGCCATTGCCTGTGCTTATGCGTTTGAACAAGCCGAAGTTGATGCCGTGGATATTTCAAAAGACGCGCTGGATGTTGCACAAATTAATATTGAACAGCATGAATTAACAAATATTGTGAATCCAGTTGAGTCGGATCTATTTAATAATCTGCCAGCGCAACAGCAATACCAATTAATCGTCAGCAATCCACCGTATGTGGATCAAGCCGAACTCGACGCTATGCCTAAAGAATTTCACCGCGAGCCCCGTCTGGGCTTAGCGGCTGGTGATGACGGTTTAGATATTGCGCATCGTATTCTGGCCGAAGCTGCGGACTATTTGTCTGATGATGGCGTGTTAATTGTTGAAGTTGGTGCCAGTGAAGATGCCTTAGTCAATGCATATCCTGATGCACCGTTTACGTGGTTGGATTTTGAACGCGGCGGAAGCGGCGTATTTTTATTAACCAAGCATCAATTATTGGACATGAATAAATAATATCTCTTTCACCTGATTCGATTTG
>JAOUJM010000406.1 GCA_029883265.1 Gammaproteobacteria bacterium | reverse complement strand
TGGTTTAAAAATGTTTAAAATAATGCCTAACAAGCGACTGTGATCCCCCGTCAAGTCATTAAACCAGTTTTTCATTCCAATTCGTACCGTCTCTTAACATCGCATTTAGGATAATAATCATCTTGCGGATACAGGCCGTGAGTGCGACCTTCTTGTGTTTACCTTCAGCAACCAGACGCTGGTAGAAACGTTTTATCACCGGATTGTGTTGTATTGACGTAAGCATCGCCATGTACAGCATGGTGCGCACCGTGGCACGCCCACCGCGGATGCGACGTTTACCGCGTAGCTTGCCACTGTCGCGGTTGTACGGTGCAACACCCGTTAAGGCGGCGATCTGCTTATTTGTGAGTGAGCCTAACTCAGGTAAATCACCCAGTAAGGTATTCACGACAACGGGACCGATACCGGGCACACTCAGCAATCGCTCACGTTTTGCCTGCCACTCATCATGTTGCTCAACCAACACATTGAGTTGTTTGTCGACCTTCTCAAGCTGTTTTTGCATATGGGTAATGCATCGCTGAATATCGGCTTTGAGGAACTTTGGCATAATTTGAAAACGATTCTTTTCCATGGTCATCATTTCAATCAGTTGACGACGACGAACAAGTAAGTCTTTGATCTTGATGATTTGTTTGCTTTTGTGTCGGCGTACTTCAGGCTGAATCACTGCTGCATATTTAGCGATTAATCGGCTATCGATTTCATCTGTCTTGGCCAATTGACCAATGGCACCGGCATAACGGCGAATTTGGATCGGGTTACTGACAATAATGGGGAGCCGTTTTTCGATGGCCGCTTCCACCAGGGCGTGTTCATAACGGCCCGTGGCTTCGCAAACTATCCGTTCAACCTGATATCGCGCCAGACGGTTTAGGGCTTGACGAATACCCGTTGTGTCATTCGATACACTGAAATAAAGATCGCGCTCATAGATGCAAATATCCAGCTGATATTTCCCCACATCGACGCCCACATTCACCCCATTTTTTGCTGTTTGTTTCGTTGTCATTATTTCTCATCCTTGCTACATTCGGGCTCATGGCCCATTCGACTGTTCGAGTTTAAAAATGAATCGGTGTGACGCCTCTTGCTTGTTAACGGACTCTGCTTTTGCAGGTACCGGCGCTCCATCGGGCTGCCACACCGATAACCTGTTTGCCCAGGTTATGGGCCTAACTTTATCAAATAATGGGGTGTTTGAATCATACAAGGCGGTTAAGTAAAGTGCTGCGCACTGGACGCTCCTTACTTCGCGCCACTTACCTTAATCGTTATGTGTAAAAGAAAAGGCACTCAAACTTGAGCACAATCAAATCGCCAATCGTAAAAGCTTCTTTATGGATGGTAGTTGTGCTTGCATCATTTGTTCTGATGGCGGTTGCCGGTAAAGAATTGGCTAACAATATAGGTACAGCGGAAATACTTTTTTTTCGCAGCCTGATAGGGCTACTTATTTTGTCAATGGTAATCTCTTTCGTTGGTATTGAGAGCATTAAATCCACGAGCATAAAAAAGCATATAGCAAGAAATGCCTCCCATTTTGTTGGACAGTACGGCTGGTTTTATGGCATAGCCTTTATCCCCTTAGCCGATGTATTCGCCCTGGAATTTACTGTGCCAATATGGACAGCAATAGCGGCAACTATTTTGTTAAATGAAGCCATAACAAAAATCAGGATAATTTCTATCACACTTGGTCTTTTGGGTGTTTTAGTAATTCTCAGACCAACACTCGAAATCATACACCCCGCAGCACTCGTCGTTATTGTTAGCGCAATGGCTTATGGACTAGCTCATACATTAACACGATCTATTGTTAAGCATGATTCACCGCTATCGGTTCTATTCTATATGTGTCTCATTCAACTTCCTATCGGGTCATTTCTTGCCTTCAGTGACTGGGTGATGCCCGCTGGAATTATGTGGCTCTGGTTATTGGTAGTTGGAGTTACTGCGCTGTCAGCCCATTATGGTATGTCAAAGGCACTTACCTACGCAGATACTATGGTGGTGGTCCCAATGGATTTTCTTCGGCTTCCAATCATAATGCTAGTTGGTTTGTTTTTATATAATGAATCATTTGAGGGCTTGTTGTTACTTGGGGCGTCAATTATGTTGTTTGGAAATTATCTAAATTTAAGGGCTGAACACGTTAAGGTAAAAACATAACAAGGAAATCAACTTTGTGCGCAAAAAAAACGCGCTCCGGACGCAGCAAAGCTGCGCCGGTTATTTTAGTCGTTAGGTATGCATGGAAACTTTTGGTCACATAGTCACGTTATTGTTAATTGCAATAATAACTTTTATACCAGTGTACATGGTTATAAAGGGAAATGGTTTTTTCAAAAGCCTAATTATTTCTCTGCCATTATGTTGCATGCTTGTCGTTGCTGTTTATTGGTGGTATGACATATACCCAGATTTTCGTCTTGAAATGATGGGATACGACTTTAATGGAATGAATGATGCCGAACGACTTAAAAATGTGCCTCAAGAGTTACGTGAAGAAGCAACAAATCTTTATTCTTCTAGGTTTGGTGTAGGTTGGCCTTTTAAAGCTATGTTTGGTGCAGCATTTATAGGAGTTCCATACGTCTTTCTGGTCTTGAGCGGGGCAACGGCAATAAGGAAATTTCGGAAAAATGTTAATAATACCTAACAAGCCAATCGTGTGGGAATGTCAACCCGCCGCTTAGCTTTGGATTGCCATCCCCACATTGCAGCGTGGGGCCACAATAAGTTTAAAAAAGGATGTTATATGAATATACCCGTATTAATTGTAGCTTGTATCATGTTATTAGCACTTGTCGCCCATGTCTTGGGTGGAACAAAAGAAACAGCGAGTATTCGGCCTAACAATGAAAGTGACAAATTAACTCTAAATTGGAAACAATCTATGTGCGCATTCCAAATGCTTAGCATAGATTTACTTGTTGTTATGGTTGTTCTATTTACAGTTGCCCTAACGGATATCATTTCATTTGAATACGAACTAACTAAAATTTTAAGCATTATTTTTTTGTTATGGGGTGTTGTTTGGTTAATTCAACTTTTTTGGTTGAAGAGTGTAAAGAAAACA
>JAOUJM010000300.1 GCA_029883265.1 Gammaproteobacteria bacterium | reverse complement strand
CCACGGTCGGACAATCGCACGGCAACACCTTACGCGCGTAAACTCGCCGGTGGCCTGCATGTAAATTTAAATAATGTCAAAGGTTCTGGCCCTGGAGGCGTGATCACTGCTGCTGATGTGATGAATGCGCAGCCCATCGAACGTCCGAGTGAAATTGCGCGACAAACACCCGCGCATGTGATGCCAGAAATTCAAGTGCCTGGACATGGTCGTGCCATGAGTGCAATGGAACGTGCGGTTAGTCATTCCATGACAGCATCACTCACCATGCCGACGTTCCGTACACAAGTAAACGCACAACCCGCTGCATTAATTAAAGCAGCGAAAAAAGTTGGAGTGTCGGTGACGGTTGCTATTGCCAAAGCCTGTGCGGTGGCCATGCAAAAACATCCAACCATGAACTGGTGTTATCAACCTGTAGACAAACTTGTCGAGCGTACCAATGTTGATATTGGTATGGCGGTTTCTGCCGATGGTGGAGGTTTGGTTGTTCCTGTGCTTCGTGGTTGTGAATCGCGTAGTTTGGAAGAATTAAATGAGAGCTGGGGTGATTTGGTCAACCGTGCGCGTAAACGTCGTTTAGCACCGGAAGAATACGCCAACCCCACGTTTATGGTTTCCAATATGGGCATGTTAGGCGTGAGTTATTTTGACGCCATTCCAACACCCGGTACCGCGGCCATTCTCGCCATTTCCGCTGCTGGCCCTGAAGGTATGCCTTTGGTGGTCACGGCTGATCATCGTGTGGTCAATGGCGCGGAAGTCGCCATGTATCTTGGTACTTTGAAACAAACGATTGAAAATCCGGAGGCATGGATGGGCCCCTTAGGACCAGCAATTCCAGAAGGAGATTGGGATTATGATGTCGTCGTTATCGGCGGTGGTCCCGGTGGTGAAGATTGTGCGCGTGACTTGGCCGAGCATGGATTAAAAGTCGCTATGGTTAATGACGCCCCGTTCCCCGGTGGTGAATGTTTATGGCGTGGTTGTATTCCATCAAAAGCTTGGCGTGCAGCAGCCGATCGTATTCGTGATCGTGAGCATGACGCCCACTTAGGTGTAGAAGGAACAACGAGCGCAAAACTCAATTGGGATGCTTTGGAAAAAACCCGTCGTGGTGTTTTAGAAACCCGTGGCTCCATGGCCTTGAAAACCGATCAAGGTGTGAAGATCAAAGTTATTCAGGGTTTTGCTCATTTTGAAACAGATCATCGCTTGTTTGTCGATACCACCGGCAATTCAGACAATCCACATGAGCGTGCACCTCAAGGTGATCGTTCCAAAGGTGAAACAATTACTTTTGGTGCAGCGGTTATTGCTACAGGTGCACCGCCATTTGTTCCACCGATTCCAGGCGCACACGATGGTGTTGCAGCCGGTGGAGTTTTAACATCCGACACGGTTTGGGGATTGAAACAAGTGCCTAAATCCATGGGTGTTATTGGTGGTGGTGCGATTGGTATGGAAATGGCGCAAATCTTTCAGGACTTCGGTACTGACGTGACGTTGTTAGAAGGTCAGGATCGTGTATTGGCAGAGGTCGAACCTGAAATCGCCAAGCACTTAACTGCAGTGCTAAACGAAGATAAAAACTTAACCATTCGCACGGGTGTTAAAGTTGCTGGAATTAGTGGCAAGCCGGGCGCAATGGAAATTGGTTTTGAAGATGGTGAAGGCAATAAAGCAGGTATTGCTTGTGATTATGTCGTCATGGCAACAGGTAAGCGCCCAGTGCTTGGCCCACTTGAATTACAAAATGCCGGTATCGAAGTTGAGAATGGCGTGATTAAAGCCGACTCACGTTGCCGCACTAGTGTGCCACATATTTTTGCTGTTGGTGATGTTATCGGTGGATTAATGTTAGCGCATACCGCAGGTCAGCAAGGTCGAGTTGCTGCTGCGACCATACTTGGCGAAGACTTTCAATATAACCAAGACAAAGATAGTGGCGTGATTTTCACGCGTCCACAAGCCGCTTTTGTTGGTTTAACCATGGATCAAGCCAAAGCGAAAGGCATTGATGCTGCGGAAGTGAAAACACCCATGAGTATCGATGCCAAAGCCATGATCACCAATGAAGTTCACGGCATGATTAAAATTGTTGCCGACAAGAACACACAAAAGATTATTGGTGTGCATTATCTTGCTGATCATGCGGACACTTTAATTGGTGAAGGCGTGATGATGGTTGCAGGCGATATGACGCTGACTCAAGTTGCACAAGCGATTCATCCGCACCCAACACAAACTGAAATGTTTGGTGACATGGCGCGGCGTTTACTCTCCCGCTTACGGCGGAGTGCAAAACGTAAAAAATAAATTAAAAGGGAAGCAGTGCTTCCCTTTTTTTTACATTGAGAAAAATAATAGGATGCAGCGATGAACTATACTCAAACGTTTATTTCGATTGCTGACGATTGCAAAGCTAATAACGGCGTTGTCCCCAGTGTGAAATCAGGTAAAACCAAAACCGTTCCCGTATTGCAATTTGAAATGTTATGCAAACCATATGTTTATACCCAAGAAGATGTGTTATTCCAAGTGCACGCACAACGTAAAGCGATTAACCCCAAGGATCAAGATGCACGAGCGAAATTTTTTGAAAAACCACAACCTTGTTTGAGAACCTCAGGGCTGGGCAAACGTTATGGGTGGGGTATTCATTTTGATGAAAACGGCAAAGCCGCGCTTTATGCCTGTGACTCCGACGAATACAAACAATTTCAACAAAACAACTCACTACAACAACTCAAAGCCATGCGCTCAAAACGTGAATAATGGAAAAAATGTTAGATTATTCCGTTGTTGGTATTGAAGGACGAGTGTGGTCAGCATTTATAATTTTGGCTGGACTTGCTGTTTATGGCATTTACCTAGTCGCATCCGCAATGCTGAATTATCCATTGAGCATCAATAATGTATTGACCTTGAACAAAACAACACAAATTATTTTTGGGATCATGTGTTGTTTACCGTTGATTGCATTTGTTTGCTTACTGGAGAGTCAGTAAGATCAACGCTTTTACATTAAATTAAAATACGCACTTATTTCACATGCCTCGTTAGAAATAGCTTGGCCACCGCAGACGATAAATCACTATTATTGTCCTGTTTAGTGTTCGGTTTTGCGATTGTGAAAATCCTTTTATTTTGACGAATCCTATACTACGCATGAAGAAATATAGGATTTATATAGCCCCTCAAAGGTGCTATTAAATCTTTGTGAAAATCAGCGTATGATTGCTGCATCTTAAGAGGTAATAATCTGGCTATAGAATCGTGTTGCCGAGATTGGTCGAATATTATACATTCTGTGCGGCATCGTAACTTAAGGGAAAAGATCTTATGAGTTCTCAACTAAACTTAGCGTTATTGTTCCTATGCCTGTGTGTGCTACTAAGCAACAGTGTCATTGCTGGAAATGTACCTGCTAATGACATCAAGAGTTTTGTCGCTGGTGATGTGGCTAAGGCTCAGGATGTTAATGATAATTTTAATAATCTACGCGAGGCAATCAATGACAATGACTTGCGAATTGATAATGCCGTACTTGGATCGAATGCGCCGGTAGTTATGTATGATTTCGAGGAAGTATCCGGTAACACCTCGGCCGACGGCTCAGGTAACAATAATATACTTTCAGTACCCGCGCTCGGCGTAACACGTAGTGACTTAGGGCATAGTGGCAATGGTATTATTTTGGACGGATCATCCGGGTTTGTCAGTGCTGCGAGTTCTGCAACACTGAATCCGAATTTGGAAATGACGGTTTCTGCATGGGTTTTTCAAACCGGTAACCAGGCGCAAAATAATTGCATTGTATGTAAAGAGGGCCAGTATTTACTTGCGGTGAATAATGGCCAACTTCAAGCCGCATTTAAAACAGCCAATGGACCTGACATGGCCTATGTGGGTGCGGGATCAATTCCGCAGGACGAATGGACGCATATTTCTGCGAGTTATGATGGTCTGTCGATACGCACATTTGTCAATGGACAAATGACCAGCCTCGTATCCTATGCACATGGTGTTTTAGCTGAGACAAATAATGAATTAAGAATTGGTGGACGTAGCGGAGATACGCCAGAATTTTATGCAGGGCGTATAGATGAGGTACGAATTTATGGCTATGCACGCAATCCACAATTAAGCATGGCGAGTTTAGTTAGTGTGGTCACAAACATGGATGATTATCGCCTCATTCCGGATACTTCAACAGTGGCTTCTCATATTCAAGCGGCAGAACAGACATGGACAGATATTCCTGAGCGTGTGGTTAATTTCACAAAGTATTTTGAAAATAGTCGACTGAAAATTATTTACCAGGATACCCTGGGTTCTCACAGTCGATTCTATCAAGCATGCGAATGGCGAATTCTTTTGGATGGAAATGTAGTTTCACACTTTTCTACGGCAGATGACGATCATACCCATGGTACAACAACGATTCAAAACTCATCAGCGTGGACCATGGATAATGGTGCACATATGGCATGGGCAGTTGCGCCCGTAGGCCAACATACGGTGACAGTGCAAGCGCGACACAATCGTGGGGTTTGGGGAACTGAAGTGAATAATACCACCCAATGTCTGCAGGGATGGAATACCGTCGGTAATTTTTTAAGTGTGGAAGAAATTCCTTAAACGGGATTGTAAAAAACTCCCGCGTGTGTCGCGGGAGTTAGCACCAACTGAATGTTATTTCTGCCATTGCTTCGTAAGTTATTGCCATTCTTTCTTTTCTAGGCGTTCGAGTGACTTTTTTCAGCCAGTTTTTTAATTTTCTTGTGTTGCCAATTTTGTTCTGATTTTTTGATGATAATAAGTTTTTGCAGTAATCAAACAATAAATAATATTTGGACATAATATTAGTCAACGATTTAGGAATGAATAAATGTTGATGAATGGATTTAACAATATTTTGCTTGCCGCTTGGTTTGGTATTTTTGTTTGTGCAGGTTATGTGATGGAGCCCGTTTTAGTCAGTGGTGTTGATCGCATCACAGCAAACCAACTGGCGAGTACGATGTTTGATGTGGTGACTTGGATTGGCATTGTTTGCGCGTTTGGTGTGTTGATCAATAATGTCATCAAACAATCATTCAAACATTGGCGCAATTATCTAACGTTAGGTTTACTGCTGCTAATGTTGTTTAATTTATTGTGGTTCCTGCCTGAGATTAGTGCACTGATGAATGTTGAAAAACCGGAGGGCAGTGAATTGCGCGTGCATTATGATCTTATGCACACACTTTCTATTTCCGACTACATGCTCACTGTGCTAGGTGTTGCGGTTTTAGTCTTTACCAACCCAAATCGGCAGCGCACCTAAGCGAATGCATGTGGTTTTGTCGTGTTGTTCATGCCGCTTTGCCAAATCGTCGACAACGGACTAATCACCGCATTGCCACCTCGATTTAATACATGG
>JAOUJM010000299.1 GCA_029883265.1 Gammaproteobacteria bacterium | reverse complement strand
CCAGTTACCCGGTACCAACTTCTCATAATCATCATCCGTTTCACATTCCGGCAATCTCGCTAACACATCCACCAAATACTCATACGGATTGATCTCGTAATTCTTACACGTCGCCATCAGCGAATAAAACGTCGCTGCGGCATGACCACCACGATCCAAGCCGACAAACAAAAAGCTTTTTCGTCCCACGGCGATGGGTCGGCGCCTTGAGTTTTTTTCAGATAGAACCCCCATTTCCTCCCGTAGAATGAACCGATGGTAAACGGGCATCAATCAACGTCCTTGGAAATCGGTAGCAGTTTCTCGATGTCCGATAAACTATCTGCCTTCGGTATATCAGTAAATACCCTTTTCAAATACTCAAATGGTTCAATTTCATTGGCTTTGGCGGTTTGGGTCAAAATATAAATATTGGCACTCATTGTTTGCATTAGTTGCAATCAACAAAGTTAGTAGAGAAAAGGTGCGGGATTGCCAAAGTGTTGAATTAGCAGTCATTTATTGATTCCTTTCTTGCTTTTATCAAATTGCCAGTGGCGAGAAAGTACTACTTAGCAAAAATATTGAAGTTTGATAGTTTTTTCAGGTGCTATAGTTGTCGACCTCGTCCAATTATGCAGAGAGTACCGTTACGTTGATTAGCCACCAATTGTTTGTCAGCATAATTTATAAACACCTCTTCAGTGAAACTTACGATTTAGCAAATGGTTGATTGTCCCGCTTTTCACATCCTGGGTGACCGAACTTTACAGCACACTCATCGACAGTAGTAATTTTTCATTTTTAACCACTACAGATCTTAGCATGCTCCTGGCCAGTCTATGTTTTAGTGTATCATTTTTCAACGTGTAGATTGGGTGTATTGCAAATAATATGGATGCGACTTTTTGGGCAGCAATTTTCACCTGAGGCAAATATTTTGGGGGAATTTGGTCAACATCTAAATCAATAATATGAGGATCCTTAAAAAAGAATTCACCTTTATTCGGATCGTAAGTTAGCGTTCCACGTAATCGAGAGCGACCAGTCCCTTTAATACTTCCGGGCAATAAAACATGGATGTTTGAAGAAAAGTTTATCCGATCATCACCTTCGAGTAATTCTACCATTGGATGCGTCAACGTAACCTTGATAAACATTTTGGTTTTCTCTAATGGCATCATGGTGGCTAAATTTTCCTGCAGTTCTTTTTCTGTTATTTCAATCATGTAGGAAAAAGACATTGATGGTTGAGTAACACTTAGCAGAAGTAGAAGAAGGAGCATGCGAGTCATCATTATTTTCTCATTTACCATTGAGTACTTGTCAAACACGAAAAACAAATATACTAATTTACATCTTCATTTCATCCAACCTAATAATCAGATCACCACGAACAGCACCAAAGCTTGGCGAGGATAAATTCGCATATATGGTTAACTTCGTGATAGTATCACACACCACGTGCTCATTTTCACTAGACCACTATAGAAGGTGTATGAATGAAACTGACAGCGCTACACTTGCTAAATCTTGGCATTGTTCTATTTATGCTGTTTCCACCTAGTTTGTTTGCATATAGTGAACAAGATTTAGCACGCTTTTATGGGAATTGGAATGGTGCAGGTCTGCAAGGCAATAAGTATATTTGGGACGTCCAGTTTATTATAGATAAAGATACCAAAGTAGTTAATTTCATTTCAATCAGTTGTTCAGGAAACTTTGACGTGTCCGAAGTTTCCTCATCGCACCTCACTATTCGATACACCATTTTAACGGGTAACAAGAAATGTGCTCGCGAAGCAACCTTTAAATTCCAAAAAACACAGCGCAACGAACTAAGTTTCGAGTGGATTGGCCCAGGCGGTAGAAATCGTGGGCACGGTTTTGTTGCAAAATAAAATCGAGAATACACCCGTCTCTTTTTGTCAATGAGATGACAAAACACCTCTCACATACGGATCAATAGTTCAGTTTTTTTGTTCCATCTGGTCAATTCATCCCTGCCGTCTTTTATCTTCTATGATTGATAAAAAATCCGGATTATTTATTGAGCAGGAATTGCTCTTATTGAATTGATCATGATAGAGTATTGAACATAAGAATAATTTATTAGAAACAAAGGATGTTGACCAATAATGCTCGCAACGACAACGTCTAACTATTTTAGTCTTAGAAGATGGATAATGGGCTTAATTCTGTGCAATGCGCTCTTTGGTTGCGCAACTCACCATAAAAAAAATCAAGATAGACCAACCAATACGCCCAATCTGGATTCCAAATATGAAGAACCCAGTAGTTCTGATGATGTACTATTATACATTAATAGTCTCCCTCAAGATGCTGATCGCACTGCAATTAGTAAACAACTGCTGTATCGTAGATATGGTAGTTATGTTACACAGTCAGGGAAAGTTCTACCCATTGTCACTAAAAAGAAAAAAGAATCCGATTGGAAGGGTTCGACCTTTGACAAGCCCGCGAAAGGTGCCAACGAGTTTGTACCTCCAAAAACGAAAAAACCCATAACCATCGATCTGAAATGACAGAACAAAAACAACCCACTCAGTTTGAATTTACAAAGCTTTATTGGTTGCAGTTTTGGCCGTTTGTCTTACTTTCACTTATATATATTGCTTCAGAGTTTCTTTTTAATGCAACAATAGTCGACAAAGTTGGTGGCGACAAAACGGATCAGCACACCATCGAATTTTTGGATTATTTTGGACGAAGTATCTCAGCTTTCGGGTTGGCCTTTATCGTTATCAATTTATTCCGGATGAATAGGCTAAAAGTAGCACAAAATATTTCGATCATTTTCACCATTATCCTTCTGATAGTTTACTACTTTGAACCAATTAATATCAAAATATGGCTAACACCTGTACTTATATTTGGAGTTTTATCTCTTTATTCCCTTTATCGCGGCAGACCAAAACAGTCCTTAGCATTTAAGTACGTATTGTTCACAGGACTATTTGCCTGGTTTAGTATGTTTTTTGGTCAGAAACAAATTATCGATTACCTTTTCATAGATAACTCATCAGCAGAACAACGATTACTCGCAAGTAAAATGGCATTATTCAAATCAGGTCTTGCACGGGATATTATTCGTATTAATGGCCTGCCGCAACGTGAATCGAAACCAATCAACTCACCGGCTGAAAAGGCTTTTTTAGTCATGATCGGCGCACTCTTAGTCAATTCTGACAAAGCCATTGAAACAATCAGTGGGCAGGAAAAACGAATTATTGAAAAAGTTGAGTTAGATCTTGCGCTAGAAGAATTAGACCAGCGGTATAAGGTCTACCTTTCGGCAGGAAATAATCTCAAAGAATTGTATAGTTCCTACGCAAGTCAATCACAACAATATGAAACGAAGCGTCTTAACTTCTCAAATCAAGCTAATGAACATTGGCTAGATATTCTCAACCAAATTGAGCAATCATGGCATGTTTTTCTTCGAAGTAAATATCATACCCTGTTGCTTATAGAGCGCGATGTTAATAAGTTTGCAACAGACCTAGCTAAATATATTGAAAAAAGAAATCACTGTATAAATGTAGATAACCTTCAATGCGTAAACCAAGCTGACCAACAATATAGCAAGAAAATGAATGGTCGTTTCCGTGCCGATCACGATGTGAGTCACTGGTGCGATAACAGAGACGGGGGGGTTAAATACAATATATGCCAATTTAGTGAGAGTAATTTACGTAGAAAATTAGAAAAGCAGATTATTGACGATTTTGAGTATAAGAAGTACCCCATTACTATTGAATCGTTTAGTGACTATTTTCAACACCCAACGACGTTAAATCATGTGCGAGAAGAGCTTCGTGTTGGCAAGGGGATAAAACTTTCAAATGATTGGACATTAGACGATCAATCAGCATTTACAACAGCGCTCGTTGAAAAATCAGGAAAAAAATTGAGGAAAAAGTGGGATTCAGAGTGGAAGAAGAAAGTAGGGGGAACCATTGAACCCAAGCTGAGTTTTGAGCAATTCGTTGCTTCAAAAACGATAAAAAATTATAGCAAACGTAATCTCAAGAAAGCCAACATTGATAATGTACAATATACGAAAACGGAGTTTTATCAAAAAATTATTATGCCTGAGGTGCGAGAAAAAATAGTAAAAAAATATAATGAGTTAAAACAAGAAGGACATCTTTACGCAAATGGAAAAGCAAAAGAAGAGGAAGGAAAACAAAGCGTAAGATCCATAATAATACCGCCAATAGCAGTGTTTATTTCGTTATTCTTTGCAATATGGAATTTAGTTCGCCTCTTTCTAGAAGTAAACAAGAAACTAATCTATTGGATCAAAAAGAAATGGCCTAAAACGACGCCAAGTCAGCGAACAGATCCTTCGTATACGATACCAAATGTCGTAATCTATTCGAAGCAACCAGCTATTGTTGTAACAACACTCATTTGTATCTATTCCATTAAGTATTTTTTTACAAACGAATACAGTGAAAGCTCGACATTCAACTATATTGTTAACCAGGCAAAACTCAATGGTGGATTTATTGCGATGTTTTCCGATTGGGTAGTGGCAGTACAGCCCATGTTTTATCTAGTTGGTGGCAACCTTAAATCAGGTGTTGAATGGTTTATCGCTTCATGGATGGGCGAAGTTTTTAGCTTTTTCATCGATATATTGGTTAATATTTTTCAAGCTTTGGATGAACACCTAGTTACCAATCTAGCAAAGCAACTAAAGTAGAATCGTTTACCTATTAGTATGTGTTCGATCTAGCGAAGGCGAAGTACCTCGAATAAATGGTGCTACCACGCAAAGCTGGTACCGCATTGCGCTCGAGTTTCTGTTCAGTTCTAGTGGAAAGTAGGGGCCTTATCGAACGAGTTGGTAAGACGGTGTCGAAGAGATTGTGCTATTACTACGGCAGCGTACATTCTCATGCAGGAGAGTGTGAGATCGTAAGTTATTGATTAGGTAGGGTTTATAATCAGGGCACGCATAATGAGTGATTTAACTCCTACGGCCCGTCTTATATTAAACAGTTTGAGTGTGGCTAACCATCTGATACTCCAGAGCTTTCTAACGAAACTTTAGTAAATACTGATATATAACCTTGGTGCGGTAAAATCAATCCTGGATAGACCATATCGAGGTCATTTTGCCGCGCGGTATGAGGATTACTCGGTCCAATAGGCTCAAATTCCTCTAGGGTTCCAGCAGAGATCAATTCTACCTTTATATCATCCGGAATACAGTGAACTTTTACCGATGCTTTCCGAATAATATGCTTAGAATCAATATTCGTGAAAGGTTCGGCATCGATTGGAATCGTTCTTGTCGTACTGCGGTGCACATCATATCTTTTTTCGCCTTTCAGCGGTATCCGATAATAATGCATGAACGGGGTTGACGTCGTAAACCCCCATTTGTTAGCAATTTTTGCATCAAACTCTTTAGGATTCCAATCTCTAAAATCGTTTTTATAGT
>JAOUJM010000298.1 GCA_029883265.1 Gammaproteobacteria bacterium | reverse complement strand
ACAACACACTGCTTTGTTCTACAAAGCGCAAGCGTACTCCGCAGTCCATAGATACGCTTTTACTGCCATTGGCTAAATTGTCAATTGTTGAATATGTGCCAGCGATAAGTTGTTCCAGTTCGTATGGCGTGTTTACTTCGCTAAACTTGTCAATTTGTTGATGCTCGATTAACACGCGTAACTCTTGTTTTTCTTCTAAGAGTGCGACTTGTTTTATCCCGTCGGGGCAATCAATCCTTCGTGTTTGTAATGTTGTGTTCTCTGCGCAGGCTACAAAAAATATATTGAGACATATTATTGCTAGAAAGAATGAAAAGTTTAGCTGCATACCTACCTCTTGATTACAAAATGAATCGAAATAGTTTAGATTACTTTGTGCTTTGTGTGATTCTAGCATTGTGAACGATAGGTTCGCTTGTGAATGCTCTAAGCAATTTTATCCTGTTCCTGGTATTCATATGCAAAATTGCAAATTCAATTGTCTTATTATAGGCCGTCTTTCTAGTTTTTGCTGTGGGCGTTTTTGCAAAAAGTATTCACTTTCGCTTCACGTGTTATTCTGTTAGTAACGTTAATTATGGAAAACCACTAGTCACTCATATTAATTGCGAGTGTAGCTGTTTTTAGTCGAGTCAATTTTGTTTTCCTTTTAAGTTTTTTAGTTGAATAGTGAGCAAATAGGTTCACAGGCATAGTTTGCTTAAAACGATATGTATATTTGTGATTCTAATTCTGGAAAGCAACTACGTTGTATGTGTAGAGGGGTACGATGTATATTTACTTGTCAGGTTGAAGTTTTTGAAAATATCAAAGCGTTTTTCTGCCTCAGCATAAAAATAGATAGTGCCAAGCAATCAATCTCTCTAAATGAAGTATAGTCAATAGTGGTAGCGTCTTGCTACCAGGGTTTTTTCACCGACGTGGTATGTTTCTTTATTTAGGTCTCATGTTAAATTTAGCGAAAGGATTTTACCGTGACATATTCAGACTTGTTTATGTCGTAAAGAGCACTTGGGTCTGTGATTATATTAAGATACTATACCAAGCGGCTTGAGCTGACGATGGAAACACAAATGAAATTATTTCCTGTTTTGATTACAACACCTATCTTTTTATTTTATTTAATGGCATGTACCGATAAAGCCAGCGAGTCCATGGCTAAATCGGAGTCGAAAAATTTCGCAGAGGCCATTATGCTAGCACGCAATAATGGTTGTCTTAAATGTCACCAGCTTAAAGCGCCTTTGGTTGGGCCGCCATGGCATGCCGTAGCGGATCGTTATCGAGGCGCCGAAGATGCGCGTAATTTTCTTATCGAAAAAGTCAAACGTGGGGGTTCGGGTAATTGGGATGCGACCACGGGCGGTGCACAAATGCCGGCAAATTCGCCACGAGTTTCCGACGCGCATATCGCGGCTATTGTCGATTTTATTTTGTCGCTGAAACATGGTGACTCTTGATTTCATAAACTATCCAATAGCAGAAGCAAGTTGTTGGTCATTCATTAAATCCGTGAGTTGAGCTTTGTTTATTCAGTGGTTTCACGCTTGGTGAATACGATTAGCCACTATCCGCGGTATAGAATCTGCTTTACAGTGTGAGTGCTTTCATCAAATGGGGTCAACTAACTATATGCAGCCAAATGAAATCTATTTATGAACCAATCAGTACTTGATATTTCGACGATCGGCTTATTGATGGCGCTGGTGTTAGTGCTACCAGTGTTAGTAATACTTTATGTCTGGCGCTTGCAAGCCGGTAAAGCACTCTATGCTGTATTCCGCATGGTTGCACAGTTATTGCTCGTCGGTTACGTGTTGATTTTTTTGTTTGAACAGGAAAGTGCTTGGGTGGTGGGGCTGGTTATTTTTGTCATGATCACCGCGTCCAGTTGGATTGCTTTAAATACACTTGAATCTCATCGGCGACAATTATTTTTTAATGCCTTAATCTCAATTAGTGTTGCCGGTTTGTTTTCTTTAGTATTGGTGAGTCAGGGGATTTTGCAGTTAGAACCTTGGTATGAGCCGCGTTATGTGATTCCAATTGCAGGAATGATTTTTGCGAACGCAATGAATACAGTCAGTATTGCGGTTGAACGTCTTTATTCAGAACTCAAGCGCGATGCCAATTATCAGGAAGCAAAAAAAATTGCGTTTCAGGCTTCAATGATTCCGGTAACAAATTCGTTATTTGCCGTAGGTCTGGTGTCATTGCCAGGCATGATGACGGGCCAGATTCTTTCAGGCGTGGAACCGTTGGTTGCGGTGCGCTATCAAATTGTGGTGATGTGTATGATTTTTGGTTCGGCGGGTATTGCCAGCGCAATTTTTTTAGTAATGTCGAAAAAAATATTTCAAATAGCAAATGTTAATTAGGTTCATAGTCTTGTCAGGGGGTATCGCTAGCAATCGTGGCAGTCATGTTTTTTTGCAAATATTGGCTCCAGGTTTTGATGGTTCTTTCCATATAGGTCTTAGTTGAGGAATGAACGTTGTCGTTGCTTTGTAATTCCATCATATAGGTGTTATAGAGTTCAAGCGCCTTTTGATAATCGCCGGATAAGCCAGTTAAACCCGCAATAAGTACCGGTTGCTCGATTTCATCAAAATATTTTTTATTATAGTGCTGATAATAGCGTTGACTAAGCCAATTATATAATTTTATGTAATCAATTGATTGGATTTTGTGATACTCTGAAAACAATTGTTGGGCGTTGGTCGAAGAGGCGTTTTTGAGTATTCTTAACTGATTGAGAATTTTCGACACAAGTGTTCCACTCAGATCCTCATTTTTTAACATTGCATCATAGCTCTGGATCAAAAGATAAGTTTTTGCCTTTGTACCTTTCGTCTGTTTCATCCCATTGAATTGCAATGAACGGATATACGCTAAATGTTGACTCGGTTGTTTTAATGCTTGGTCAAAATGTTCAATGGCTAAATCCAGTTTGTCCTTCTCGTAGTTTTTCTTGTTAAGATTGTTGGCTATCCAGTGTCCGTACATTGCATGTGTTAGTGCGTTGTCAGGATTGAGTTCGAGGCTTTTCTCGAATTGTTCGTCAACGTTTAGCCATGATTTACCTTCGCGCACTAACAAATAATCGGCCCAGCCCAAATGTGCAAATACATCGGATTGTTTGTTTTTATCGAGATTGGTTGCACCACGATAAAGTGCAGGTTGTATAGTTTCAACAGTTTGGGTGAAACTTTGTGACTCATTCGCTCGTGCATTGCGCAGCCACTCCATGGCGACATCAACTTGAACGACGCGAGCATCAGGTGAACCGGGTTGCAACTGCAATGCTTTGTCTAGCATTTTCCATGCACCTTGGTAGTGACGTGCTTGCGCTTGCAATTTGGCAGCGCTTATGAGTTCACTGACGGCATCTTGGGTATGGCGCCAGTTGTTATATACCTGATTCACTTGTGACATGGTAATTACCACGGATACTACTGCCGTGATTCCCCCTGACCATTTTAAAATATTACTTAAAAGTGATAAGCGCCCGCGGGTTTGTTTGTTTTGACAAAAAGGGCAGACGCTGGCATGGGGGTGTATGGATTGATAACACGCTATACAATGTTTTTTATTTGCAGAGTCTATATCCGTGTGTGCTTCTGACATAAGCCATCCTTTGGTAATCAATGTTAATCATAACAAAGAATTTGGCGTTTAACGAATACCACTTATGGGTGATATTTTATTGTTAAATATGACAGATGCAAAAGTGAATTATAAACTAGTTACACTACACACAAGTGATAAGCTAATACATAGGGTTTTCTACCAATGAAAAGAAAATGAAGAGTGATATTACAACAATTACGAGACTCGTTTTTATTCTATTAATGACTGCTTGTATTTGCGGATTGATTCTTGGGGTGGGCGGGTTGATGTTGCTGCTTTTGCTACTAAAGTCTGTGATGGATTACTTTTTTGGAATTAAGGTGATTGATTCTTTTTATCATCCAGCGACCAGTCGTACGCACAATCGATATGGCGACGCACTCGCAATAAACCGGCAAGATCATTGTTGAGAATACATTCCATGGGTGTCTCAGTTTTAAAAAAGCGATTATTCTGATGCATCCATTGATCGCCCATTTTAGGATAAGTGGGGTACATAGTTCGTAGAGCATCTGCGATGCCAAGAATATGATCAATACGTTCTTGGATATCCGGTTCGTCAGGGAATGCTGTGTCGTGTTCATATTTGGTTAAATGACGCGAACGAATGGCGTCGGTCATTGCTAGAATTTGTAATTTTTGATCACTGCTCAAACCCCAATTTCGCAAAATCATCATTACTGCTTGCGTACGTAATAAGTTCTGTTCGTCCTTATCCATTTGAAAATCTCGCTTTTTCTACTATCTCTGGGGTGAGGTGCGCGCTCAGGATAACATAAGTAAATGCTAATAAATAGCACAATCAGCGTATGGGCTATGTGGAAATTTCGTGCTTTGCACTAGATGAAACTATTTGTGAAATTTAATTCATTGGGAAAAATTTCGATTTTTTAGCGTCAAAATATTTTTATTGCGATTGTTTGAGGTAATGCTTTGTATGATAGAAATCATTTTGTTTGAATTATTAATTCAATTGTAATTTGAAAATGATAAAGGGTTGTGTCAATGATGACAACATAGTCATTAATAACAAATGAACTGAATCGTGTGGGGCGGTGGGGAAAAAGTACATCTTGCAGTGATTGCTTCATTGATGCTGGCATTGGTTTTTTTGTGGTTTGTAATGAATCAGAAGAATGTTGTTTGTTCGACCAACAAAATTGATATCATTTTTGTGAATAAAGTGATGAAACAATAACGCTAGCGGAGGTTCGGTCTATGGCATAAGCAAGATGGATTCGTTTACCAATGAATAACAATCCAGTTGAGCTGAAGTCAGAAATATCAAAATGTTTAAACAAGAAAGTACTTCAATATTATGAACCGAGTCGTAGAAAAAAGTCATCGAAGGGGAGTGACTGGTACTGTTCTGTCTAAGTGCTGATTAATCGTTTTTTTAAGCGAGAAAATGTTCTTATTAACATTAGATTGCATCGATAACGTTTATCAGCAGCCTACAGAAAACATGGTTTAGCTACAAACATTAGCATTATCTTTCAAATTAAAATGAACGCGACAAATCGATATCATTTTGTTTTGGGCTAGGTTGTTGTGTTTGAGTCCGTAACAATTGGGTTCTGCGCAAAATTGGTGCTTTATTCTAGTGAATTGCCACTATGTGCATTCGTAGGCCAGTCTGAATCAAAACCAAACTGCTCTGGAGTCAGGCGTTATCCCACTATTACAAATACTTACGCGGGTCCGACCCAAAAGTGGTTTTTTTTTATGGTTTGTTGACAGAGAGGGGATAACGCGCTATAAAAAAGAACGAGTGTTCGTTTTAATTTGAGAAGAGTTCTGTGCCTAAAGTTGATGAAGAGCATAAACA
>JAOUJM010000066.1 GCA_029883265.1 Gammaproteobacteria bacterium | reverse complement strand
ACACATCCGCCATTAAGGTACCGGGCATGCAAGGGTCATTTAAAAAATGACCCTGAAAATACCAATCATCTGCTTGGACTTGATAAATTGCTTTGGCATAACCCTTCCCCCACGGTCCGCCTTTAAGTATCAAACATTCAATCTCATGAAATAAGGCCATACGACCTCCAGGAATACTGGGGGTATGATTATGCGCGGCTAATTTTTCGAAACCTGACCCAAAACAAGCAAAAGCATTTCCTTGACGAAGCTGCTCTAATTGCTCTGCACTAAAGTGAATCTGTTCCCCATGAGATTGCCTTCGCCAAGTGGCTAAGGGGTCTAAAAACGAACATTCATCACTAATCACTACACCTGCCGAGCGATCCAAGGCCGTCTGACTGAAAAACCCGGCTTGACCTTCTCGTACAGAAAAAAACAAACTTCCATTTAACCAACAATCGTATTCGAAAAAAAACAATCTCACGTCGCCAAGCTTGCTGTGTTGGATAATACGAATTTCAAATACTAACTGATCACCGGCTTGTGGTAATTTCTGTTGATGAAAACTTAATTCGCAGCCTAACAATCGATAAACCCGTTGCCCTTGATTCTCCAGATCAACACCTAACCATGAAATCAATAGCAAATCCGCTTGACCTGACTCTATGAGTAATCCTGGCAAAAGGCGATTATTATGCAAATACCATTCATTTGCTTTGATGGTAGTCTCAGTCCAAATAATCCCGTGCTGCATCGCTAGCGGTTTCGCCTCAATACCCAGTACTTTATCAGCTAAGAGTAACGGCGGCTTCGGCATTCGCACTTGTTTAGAATACTGATCTTGGAAACTAAACTTTTCACCAAATATTTGTGAAACACGTCCACTTGCGAGGACTTCTAGTTGATTCCGGTTAAACACTGGGCCGTTGACTGCATGAGTGGTAAACGGATAGGACCTGGTTTTTATTTTTTCTTTTTCGTGATTAGTTGTTTCTGTCCGTATTTTCAGTTGATTTTCTAGCGGTTTGACAAAAAATACCTTTCGTATCAAAGCGTCTTGGGTATTAATATAGGCCTTCATAGCTTTTGCTTGCGCGGCTAGATACTGCTCATGCCCTTCCAGCAAGCCTTGCATCAACTGGTTAACATGGGTTTTTGATGGCGATATGTTTAAATTTTTCCTCGTCAGTTGAGGTTGATTAAGCGTTTTGTTCTCAGCCTGCGATGTAAGGCTTTTTTCCAGAACCGGCGTTGAACATAAAACCAGGCGTGGTGCAGCTTGCATCACATAATGATCATTTGAGGGTAACCGTTCTGCCCAAGGCTGAAAGTTGTTTGCCATGACTGGAATACAAAGTTGGGTTGTAGAGGTTTCTTTTTGTTTGCCTTTTTCCAAACGAATCGCAACAGAATTTGTTGCCACAGAAAAATGGAAATGTCGCTGTTGTTGGGTAAAAGAACTGTATTCAAACCTGTAATAATTTTTGCTATCAATATCTTTTTCTATTTTCTCCATCGTCTGTGCGCGCAAGATCGAGCCAGCCAGTGCAAGCAAACCTGATGCCGCATGGAAGTTGTACTTGTTCATCCAATCCGGGCAATCAATAGGTTTTGCATGTGTTCCTATCGAATCGTGAAATCTAGCGTGAATAGTTTCATTGGATTCATTGACGATTGATTCGCGTTTTAAAACCAGCACTGCTCCCGCATCCATGCAAACAATATCATGACCAGTAATGGTTTTTAGCGCATGCTGGTGTGCTTGCTCCGAGCCAATTTCTATCGCAGCCACAATTGCCATGTCTATACGACAAGTTTTTAATGCATCTATTGCCAGGTCTAACGCATCCAGACCCGATACTTCCTCTGAAGAAATGGTACAACTCATTGCACGCCAGTCAAATATTTGATTGATACGATTCGCCGGAATATTTGGCATTACACCGATTGCACTTTCAAAATCCACTAACAAACCAGTACTGGCTTTCAGTTGTTCAAGTTCTTCCGTTGTTAAAATAATATTATAGTGGTTCAACAAGTCGTACAAACGCCAGCGGAATCCTGACCGGGCACCTTGGGTGTCACAGCCCATCCCCACGAATACGGCTACTCGATCACGATCAGGCATTTCTTCAATTTGCTGGCAAGCATTGATGACTAAATGTAAAACCAAATTATGCTGAGCCAGCGACTTTTCTAGGTCGACTGGGGGAATAGTAAGATCCGTATAGCTAAAACTGAAATTGCCTAGTTCGCTTTGGCGCGCCGTTAAAGAAGCGTCATCCGTTCCAATATGAGCATCAAGATTAGCCAACTTGCCGCTGCTCATTTCCATGGCGACCACGCATATCTCATCTGTTTTAGAAAGTTGAAAAGTCTCATAACTTTGACCAACAACCCATTCATCTATTACACAATGCGCATTGGTGCCACCAAATCCAAAATTATTGATCGCAGCTCGACGCGGTCCTTCACTATCCCATGATTTAAATGTTTGGATTAAATTTAATGAGGATTCCTGCAAATCAGAAATTGGCTCGGGTACTGGATGATTGGGCAGTGTGTTTTGTCGCATCGCCTCGGTCAATCGCAACAAACTGACAAGGCCTGAAACTGTAATCGAGTGACCTATATTCAGTTTTGAAGAACTTAGACTCAAACGACGATTATGTTTAAACACTCGCCTAATTGACTCTAACTCAACAGCATCACCCACAATCGTGCCTGTAGCATGGCATTCCATATGCTGAACCGTACTCGGTTCTATTGCGGACTCGACATATGCGAGCTCCATGGACTTAACCTGAGCTTCAACCGAAGGTGCTAGCACTGTTCGTGATCGCCCACTATTGGACAGACCAATGGCGCGAACAATACAGTGTATGGTATCTCCGTCACGTTCTGCATCTGCTAAGCGTTTCAATAAAACGACTGCACAACCTTCAGCGGGGATTAGTCCATCAGCTTTATCACCAAAAGGCAAACTTTCACCTTGTTTACTCAAGGCTTGTAATGCCGTAAACCCTGCATGAATAAATAAGTCGTCGGCATGATTCAAACCTGCGGCCAACATCAAATCAGCACGGCCTTCAATCAAGGCATCACAGGCAAACCGCAACGCATAAATAGATGATGCACAGGCCGCATCTAAACTAAAAGCGGATCGACCAAGGCCAAACGCCTTGGCTAATATGTGCGCGGGAGTACCCGAACAAAAACGATTTATTGCTGGAACATTGTCGAACCTCTTTCCAAACAGCGTATGAAACCAAACAGATTCACAATAGCGGCTAAATGCATGACTCGGATAAGAAAGATTTCCCAGCACCACACCACAAGTAGGATATCGTTTAGCGTTATAACCAGCTTCAACAAATGCTTGCTTAGTCGCATATAACAACCACTTGATGCCGTCATCCAAAAACTTCAAATCACTCGCGTATTCACCTAGATCAAATTCATTTGAGTTAAAATTAAATTCGCGAACATAGCCACCCAAATCATGCCAGGAAAATTCTGCTTGTTTGGAATTTAGAAACTCAATAGGATTTTTTAAACGCCAATAATCCTTCGGCGCATGATCGATAACTATTTTATTTTGATTAAACAGTTGCCCTAACTTCTCCGGGCTATCAGCGCCAGGCAAAACACACCCTCGGCCAACAATGGCAATCGGTTCACGCACTCGATGCTTCCTTTACAACTTGGTGATTCCGCAATAACGCATAGCTAATATTGTGTGCAGAAATATTTTGAATTTCAAAATAGGGGGCGCCAAATACATCAGTAATACTTGCGTTGACGTGGATACCTGTTTCAGTTTTCTGAGTGATGAAAAATGTAGCTACAAACTGGGTAGTGTCGCGTGGCAATTTATACACATAGACATGCTCACAGGACAAAGGTATTGCTGCTTGACCACTGGTGCTTATATTCCAGGCTAACACGGCCTGTAATACACCATCGATGATACTGACATCCAACGGAGCATCCGGTTTAATCGGTTGATGTAATCTCAATATACATTGGCCACTTGTTTCGTTAATCCAATTGAATTTACTAATCACCTGTAGTTGAGAGCCATGAAATGTATAATTATGATAGAAATCGGCTGTATCCAGCGACCACGATTGATAATCAGAGGTATTATGTGTTTCGATTTTGGGAGAGTGGCCGAATTCAAGGGTCGCTCGGTAACAAATACGACCTTGGTCATTTTTGAATTTCAGAACGAATTGTTTGTCATCTAATGGTTCTGCAACAAGCGTTAGCCATTCGATACTGTTTGCCGTTTCCAATCGAATACCTTTCAGAACGTCGACACTAGCAATCTTCAAGGCATGATAGCGTTTACCTAATTGCTCAATGTATTTATTTATCCAACAAATCACTTGTGCAAATGGAAGAACGTAATGACCTTTCATACGGTGATCTTTTAAATAAGGTAATTCATTCAGCGACACACACAATTTCTCGTTTGGCAATTCATAAGGGACTTCGGCTTCAGCACTGATAATAACATCCACAGCGTCTTCAAATTCTATTTCCTGTAGAAACGCCGCCACACCCGCATCTAGATCAATTGTGTTAATATTCATTTCGGCAAATTTTTGTTTAATGCCGGCATTCACCATACCGCCATCCCAAGGTCCCCAGGCAATTGATTTAACTCTACATTGCTTCTTCCGTTGTTCTGCCTGACTTAGACATTGCTTGCTCAAGGTTTCGTTCGCCATAGCATAATCCAATTGACCACTATTGCCATATTTTGCAGCCACCGAAGAAAAGCAAACAAGTAATTTTAATTGCTCATTCTGCGTTGCTTTCAGTAGATTATTCAGACCGTATACTTTGGTTTGAAATACTGTTTCAAATTGTGATTCAGTTTTATGCAATAATGACTTGTCCTGTAACACCCCTGCACCATGAATGATTGCATCGATGCTGCCCCAATTTTGACAAATTTCACTCACAACATTCGTTACCGCTTCTTGATCCACAATATCAACCGAGTAATAAACTAGCTCAACACCTGTAGTAGCAATTTTTTCCAAATTCTTTTCGACTTCCAGCGCTGACCACCAGATCTGTGTTTGCTTTCTCAATTCGTTTAAAGAAATCGAGTTTCCTGTTCGCTCACTTTGTTTGTACAGCCAAGCGGATACCTCGGCTTGACTTGTGCATTGCAATAATTCTTCGTTCGGCTTAATACGCCTGGTTCGACCCAGGAGGGCCATACGACAGCCATACTTTTTTGCCAATGCATAACTAATGTCGGCGCAAATCCCTCTTGCGCCTCCCGTCACAATAACAACTGAGTTATTATTTAACGCCAGCTCATTACCCATAGTCACGGGATATTTTTCGAGATAGCGAATGATTTTACGGTCCTGGCCCAGGCTCACTTCAATATTCTGATAATCGAATAACGCTTCTAATACAATTTGATCCAGCGAATTCACGCTCAATTCTGCTAGGTCGACACATTTGACTTTGAGGTTTGTGTACTCTTGAGCAACCGTCTTTAAAAGTGCGGCATAGGCACTATTCCAACTTTGCATGGGTTTAGCATGCGTTAAACAGAAGTCTCCACCGCTTACTTGCACCATACAAATTGCACGAAGCTTATTTTGATTTTTCTTAATTACCGCTTGTATATCCTTAAACGCATTAAGTTGATACTGATAAGCTTGTTGTACACTATTCACTTCATGGGCAGACTCCATATAGATCAGCAGTTCGACATCAGAACATGCCTGTCTCGATACAAGCACTTCAATATTATGACTTAATAACTTTTTTTCTAATACCGTGGCCACCTCCCCGGGACCAGTCATAATTTGAGCTTTTTTAACATTGATTGCTGATGCATTACTTTGCTCAAGCGGGTTGCTCACCAATTGACTGACTTGGCGTTGCAACACTTGTTGTTCATGAGTAGTATTCGCTTGAGCCACGTTGACTTGTGTTTCCTCCCCAAGCGATAACTGCGCAATATAATTGGCGACGTCTTGCAGATAATTCAATTCACTTAATACGGCGCTATCCATATTTGCTGACAAATTTAATTGCTCTGCCAATACCGATAGGATTTCAACACGTTTAATCGAATCGATACCTAAGTCCACTTCCATGGATTGCTCCATGCTTAACATTTCTTGCGGATAACCCGTTTTTTCGGCGACCACGCGCAACACCTGTTGCGTTATACCCTCTGTATTCATCACAGGAGAAGCGACAGCATGTGTGATAGTTTCTGTACCCGTATTCTCACCTACTGGTGCCAATTCGCTTACTGGCAACTCATCACTTTTTTGCGCATACTCTACAATACTTGCAAGTGTGGAGAATTCACCAAGTTGTTCACTATTAATGTGTGCGACACTCGGATCTTGCTGCTTGAATGACGAAAGAATTTCAACGCGTTTGATTGAATCGATGCCCAAGTCTCTTTCCAAGTCCATTTCAAGATTAATCATTTCTCGGGGATAACCAGTTTTTTCAACCACAATTTGCAATAATCGCTCAGCAATATCAGTTCGAGTCTGCTCGGATTGAGTAGCATTTGTTGGTTCAAACAATTGAGGAGCCAACAATTCTGACCGATGACTTCTCAAATCACTGACCTCGTCGTCACCTTGGGATACATGGTGATTTAACACGGGTGCTGAGTCTAATTCATAATCAAAGCTGGGATCAGATAGTTGGTTGGATTGATCCATCAATGTTTGTTCAAACCTGGATGAGGTTTGTGTGGGAACATATGCGCGTGGCGATTGAATCTGCATTTCTTCAGTATTTTGTGTACCATTTAGCGATTGCAATAACTGCTGAGTTAAATGCATAAAATGCTCATGACTTTGGCTTAATGTTTGTTGGTATGTCATGTGCACATTGGCAATACGTTGGTGAAATTCATTCAAATCAGTGAATCCATTATTATCTGCTTGCCGGGTAGTGTTACGAGACACATGCTTTTCTGGGTCCATGCTCGAATGACTATTCGTCAATTGAACTGTTTCATGTTCCTGTTTCATGGGTTTGGGCACCTCTGAATTAATATTGGCGTTAGATAACTTACTTGTTTGTGTTACTGCTGCATGAGTGTCTATTGTGATTGTCGGTTTGATATTATTACCGGCAACAGGAATAGTATTTGGGATATTCGTTTGATCGCGTGGAAGAACTGAATTTTGTCGATAAATTTTGGCGTAGTTCAAATTGACACCCGTCACCGCTAATTCCGCAATAGCACTATATAAGGATGACAAGGCATCACGGGAACGGCTGTTGGTTGATATTATGCGTGCAGCGTGCTGGTCACCTATTGTAGTTTTCACAAATCCAGATAATACATCTCCAGGACCTACTTCAATAAAAACATTTACGCCTTGATTCAACAAGGTGTCTATTTGTTCTACAAAATTTACAGGCTGGCGAATCTGTCGGGATAAATATTCAAGCACGTTCGACTGATGCTTTGCGGAATTTTTCTCTTGCAGACAAACTAAGTTTTTCTGTGCTGGCACGAATTCATGTTTAGCCAAACTCTTGGCAAACTTGTCACAAGCCGCTTCAATTAACGGCGTATGGAATGCGGCAGACACTGTAAGACGTTTAAATCCAATAGTAACTCTTGCCAACTCGGATTCAAATTCAGCCAAATCCTGCAATGCTCCCGCGACAACTACTTGTTTAGGGCTGTTGATATTGGCAAGATACACTGGAAAACTAAATTCATTGATTAACTTTTCCACTTGTTCACTATTGGCCTGCACTGCAGTCATACCACTATCATTTGCACGAACGCTTTGCTGCAAACTCTGACCACGAGCAAGTGATAAATCGATAAACTGTTCAAAAGAAAAAATACCCGCTGCATAAAAAGCACTTAGTTCACCAAAACTGTGTCCCACTGCCCATTCATAATCCAATTCAACCGCGTTCAGCCAATGCAACAAACTTGCTTCAGCTAAAGCTAGACTTAAATGTGCATTTTCAATTTCATTAATCACTTTATTTTGCTTTTGCTTGTTTTCAGGATCAAATGCAGGTGGCGGAAACACGCTCGCTGCAATTTGTGGATAATTTCGATTGCATCTATCCCACATTTCACGTATCGCGTCATCTTCAATCAATAAGTCCGCCAGCATGTGAACATATTGACAACCTTGTCCCGGAAATAATAAAGCGACTTTAGGCTTAAGCGCCGTTTGGTTTGAATAAAAAATATTTTTTTGATCACTTATTGGCACGTTCTCTTGAACCACGCACGATTTAAGCTTGGCTAAAATAGACGCCACTTCATCAACACCATAAACAAAACTGAGTCGATACTGATGCGTGCTCCTAAAATCCTGACACAGTGTCTGCAATTGTGTTTCAAATGATGCTTTAGATTCACATAACAGATTTACTTTTTGTATCAACTCCTCATGGTTATGTGCAGACACTAAACCTAAATTTTGCTGGCGAACACTCATGCGAGGCACTTGATTATTTTTCTGGCCATACTCTTCTAAGGTGATATGAAAATTGCTACCGCCAAAGCCAAACGAACTTACCGAGGCACGACGTGGATGATTTGGTTTAGCCAACCAGGGACGCGCCATTGTATTGATGTAGAATGGTGTGGTTTCAATCTTAAACTGGGGGTTCGGTTGCTGCACTTTAATAGTTGGGGGCAACACTTTATGATGCAGTGCACAAATTACTTTAAACAAACTGACCGCTCCGGCCGCTGCTTTGGTGTGACCAAGTTGTGATTTAATTGAGCCGATCGCACACCATTGGCGTTCATCGGCACTAGGAGCAAACACAGCTTGCAAACCCTTAAATTCCGCAACGTCTCCAGCTTTAGTAGCCGTACCATGAGTCTCTACTAATTCAACGCTTGCGGGAGAATAATGTGCTTGTTCATAAGCACGATTTAACGCCATTGCCTGACCTTGCCACTTGGGAGCATAAACACTGGTGTTGCCGCCATCAGATGACGATCCTATCCCTTTAATAACGGCATAGACTGGCAAACCTTTTTCTTCGGCATCCTCTAATCGGCATAAACCAAACATAGCAATGCCTTCGCCTAATAAGGTGCCATCTGCTTGATCGGAAAACGGTCGACAGTCTCCGCTCGGTGAAAGCGCAGGCGTTTTGCTAAAACACATATACATAAAAATATCGTTTAACGTATCAACACCACCGCTAATAACTAAATCAGTTTTTCCCAAGAGTAACTCGTCAATAGCCATATTGATTGCAGACAACGAACTCGCGCAAGCTGCATCCGTCACAAAATTGCATCCACCCAGATCCAGTTTATTTGCTATGCGACCCGCGACGACATTACCCAATAAACCCGGAAAGGTAGCTTCTTGCCAAGGGCTGTATTGTTGATCAATGGTTTCACAGACATGATCGATTGTTGATTCATTGATTCCAGCAGCGCGTAATGCTTTTTGCCAGACGGGTTTTTGTAAACGCGCACCCATGTGCACCACAAGTTCAGTGGCTGACGTCATGCCTAAAATCACACTGATGCGTTGCCGATCGAATTCACCATAACGCCCCTGTTGTGCTTGTTTCAAAACCCGTTTCGCGCTTACTAAACCTAGTAATTGCGATGTATCCGTCGCGGATAATGCATTGGGTGGAATTCCAAACTCCAGAGGTGAAAAGGCCAAGGCTGATAAAAACCCGCCACGCTTGCAGTAGGTTTTGTCCGGTGCTGTTGGATCAGGGTCATAATAGTCTGCAATACACCAATGCGAAGGCGGCACATCACTTATCAAGTCTCTTGCTTGAACAATATTTTTCCAAAATCCTTCGTTATCTTGAGCACCAGGAACCACTGCGCTCAAACCGACCACAGCAATGGAAAGTGATCCATCTTCAACTCGCATAGTTTTCATCCCACGTTTTATTGATTGGCGCGAATCCGGCGCGGCTTAAACATAAAGCAGTTAGCGTCTACCGGCACCCCCATAGCGCGTAATTGTTGCGCACGAGTTATCACCGTCGCGCCTTCAAGTAAATTGAAAGCAATTTGCGCTATATCGCGCTGATTTAATTCGGCAAGAAACGATGAGCTCACCCATTGATTAAACGCGCCTAATGCGGGACCTGCCCATAGTTGATAATCGGCGTGACGCGACACTTCACCTTGAATGGCCCAACGACTGGACTGCCCCAGGTACCATCGAAAGATCAAGGCCATTTTATGTTTTTCATTCGATTGTGCTTTCTCAAGCTCATTTGTATTATGTTGGCGAAAATAAGCTTCAACATCCGCATATACCTGTGTAATTGGTTTTTGAAATATTTCGCGTTCAATGCGTTTACGTTGAGCCTGCGGTATTTCATCTATACTGGCAAAATTTTTATAAAGCTGATGCAATTGATTGGCACGATTACTAAACAGGCTGGCCTTTTTTAAGACTTGCACTTTAGCGCCGATTTCAAACATATCGGCTGAAACCGTTATCGCAGTATCACTCATATCAGCTTGTGCTAAAAGTTGCTTTGCTGCTTCAGAGGTTCCTGCTTGCACAGCGGTTTGATTAATCGAACCTGTGACAACATAGTGTGCGCCCATGGCAAACGCACCAGCCACCGCATCCGGTGTACCCAAGCCCCCAGCGATTCCCAAACGAAAGCGACCCGGATATGCAAACTTTTTTTCTAGATCTGCACTAATGCGTTTAATCTCTGGAAACAAACTGGGTAAACTACGCTGATCCGTATGCCCACCCGAATCGGCTTCAACAGTGATATCTTCAGCTAATGGAATTAACTGACCCAGTGCATGCTCTTGAGCACTTATATCGCCTTGCTTCAAAAGTTGATCAAGAATTTTTTTCTCGATGGGTAACATGAATTGCTGTGCCACATGAGGGTGAGAAATTTTTGCAAAACAATGCCTCGGTCTAATAATCTCTCCAGAAGGCGCACGTTGAATACCTTTAACTGCGCAATAGACCAGGGCCGGCGTAAGATTCATAAACGCAGAAGTGGAAATATGGTTGACAGCCTTCGCAACAAATAATTTTGCCATATTCATTTCGGCTGATGGTGATTGCGGTGAATGAATTAAATTCATCCCCCATGTCGCTTGATTAGGTAGTTTACGCTGTAATTGCTCGATAGCACCTGCAACTACGGTTTCGCTTAAACCTGCTGAACCGAAAAATGCAAATAGACCATTTGTTGCAGCAGCTTCTACCATTGCAACAGAAGAAATACCGCGCGCCATTTCACCAACCACATAGGGAAAGCGCACCCGGTGTGCATCGCAAAATAGGCGTCCGCCTAACCACTCAGGATAAATCGCCGGTAATGTACCGATTAACTGATATTCAACACGAGACTGGTTGAAAGCCGCGTCAATACTCGCAACTCGCTGTGTTTGGTTTTGAAAAATATGCGCATTACGCCGCGCAGCATGACAGGCATCGTAAATATTACGATGAATGAATGAATATTCCACCATCCCTGCTTGGCGTACTACGTTATCACTAGAATCCATTCTATCACCCCAAAGAATTCGTCATATTGTCGTAGTACAATTATTATCTTTACATTATAGTTAGCATCTAAGGAAAAAAAATATTATGAATTGTAAATAATTGCTAAAATTCAGGTAATCAAAAGGGTTGCTAAATTTAGAGAATGGGGATTTGCTGATTCACTGCTCGTAATTGAATTTGTATCTGTTTAGTATGAAAGACACAAACAGCTAATTTTAGCTCTGGTAATAAATCAATACTCTGAATGATGTAAGGTACACCATTTAAATCAGATGTAGCATAACCATGAGCCAGATACTCAACAAGTGGCAGTGCTTGATTAAACGCAGATAGACCCAAGCCTTGTGCTTTTGTGAACGCTTCTTTCGCCACCCAGATCCTGAAAAAATCAGCTCGTGCTTGATCCTGTGTTTTACCTACTATTGCGCTATTGCTAATGCCTAATTCTATTTCTGTTTCAGTAAAAAACGTATGCATAATTGCGCGATAATCAAGACGCTCATCCACAAATTCCAAATCAATTCCCACTGCATGGTGTTCACTAATAATCATTGCCCAATAATCTTTGGAATGACTAATGTTAAATTCAATCAAGTGGGGGTTGTGTTTTAAACTGGGCTTGCCGTAACGATTCAGAACAAACTCAATTTCCGAAAAAGGAATGTTGAGATAGCTGGCGATGACTGATTTCATTAGCAAACGCGATTGCGAAAAATAATGCTGCGCCTCACCACGTAAACATTCATAACGAAATAGTTCATCTTCAGACAAATGACGGGTGGAGGGATTAAACTCCAAATCCGAAAACCGCGTCCACCACAAGGTAAGAGGACTGCCAATAGCTATATTTGTGGATGAGCGTTGAGCCATTTTACTGGTACTCATAAGTTTGTAGTGTCAATTTATCGCTTCCTAAATAATCTATTGGTTACGTTTCACAAGTGAATTAGGAAAACTGTCGGCCTACGATAATGCTTCGTTATGAGCAGTGATATTCCGTCTAAGACTTTAAGAAGAAAATTACTGCTTAAACGTCTATTATAGTGAAATCTAGCTGATCTACCACACAGAAATGCAATAGTAAATGGATGTTGACATTTTCTATGCTTTTATGACTTCTAAAAATACATTTTCTATGACGCCGATAATATGTCAATAGTGCAAAAGTGTCGGTTTAAAAGATTAGGGCGGAAGTTTTTCTTGCTCAATCCCAATCGTCTTGGAATCATTGATTCGCATAGGGAAGATTATTTACCCTGAATTCACTTTAGTTTGTGAAATATAAACATCTACATTTACAGGTAGTAGACAGTATCTTGTCATTTGGGCGCTAGAAATATTTCTGTAATTGAGTAAAGGAAGAACTCAAAATCAAAAGATTATTTGCTGTCATTGTGTTTACTTTAACGATGAGCACGGCACATAGGTCGGAGACTTTCAATTAACAAAATTAGTTATTGAATTGGATGGAAAGTGGAATAATCCAGCAAATGTTGCCTATTAAACAAACACAGGTGAGACGTCTAAAGTCTCGCCCGGTCTAAGCTATGGAATGGTGACACTTGCTTCGTCGGAAAAATCGGATTCAAGTCCACTGTTATTCACAGCAGTTAAGGCAAACCAATGTGTGCCGGTCTGCTGTAGATCATAAGTGGTTGTCGTCACCAATCCGGTATCAATATTTGAGGTATAGTTGCGACTGGTACGACCATGATACAAACGATACCCAGAAATATCGGGCTCACTATTCGCGGCCCAACTAACCGTTACCGTGTAGCGGCAATTTGGCTCACAAGTTTGCTTAACGCTAATGTTGACACTTGCAGTCGTTGTTTCAAAATCAACATCTGTGACTTCATATGACAGCACATCGCTTCCAGTAAATGATGTGTTGGCAGTATAGGTCAACATGCCAGAATTGGTAATCGAAGCCACGCCGTTGACTGGCGCTGCACTCATATTCACTTGCAACACTCCATCACCTAAACCACTATCATTGCTCAATACTTCCAATTGATTACTTTGCCCACTCATCACTTCTAAACTATCATCAATAGCGACAGGCAAATCGTTGACTGCATTGATGTTCAATCCGATAATTGCTTCATCAAAAGATGCAGCTGCATCGCTTACCCGATAACGAAATTGATCAATGCCAACATAATCGTTATTCGGTATATAGCGCACTATTCCCGTTACTTGATTCACCCAAGAAATTGAGCCTTTTTGCGGCTGTGTAATAATTTGATAATTCAAATTTACATCATCATTGTCAACGGCTTGCAGTTGAATATCAATACTATTATCTTCATCCAGTGATACATTATCCGACTTAGCGCTTGGAGCATCATTCACAGGGTTGATGTCAATTCTTACAATTGCTATTGCGCTTTGTGCAGATGCGTCATTTACATGAAAACTAAACCAATCCTGGCCTGTGTAGTTGCTATTTGGCGTATACCGTACTTGTCCGGTTTGACTATTCAATAGTTCAAGATTGCCGTGCTGCACATTTTGATTTAGACGATAAAGCAAGTCGTCGTTATCCAAATCACTGGCAAGCAACTGAAACATGAGTTGGGTATCTTCATTAATGGTATGATTGCTATTACTGGCAACAGGCAAATCATTTACCGCTTGCACTTCAATATCCACTTGTGCTTCTGCTATCTGATTATTTGCATCCTTAACAGCAAAAACAAAACTATCGTTTCCAGAATAGTTTGCCTCAGGCGTATATTGCACCAGTCCTGTTTGCGCATCTAGCATGTTCAAACTTCCATGAAATGCTTGTCGACTAATTTGAAAGGTAAGTGCATCAAGATCAATATCAGCTCCTTGTAGTTGAATAGTTGCGGTCAGATCTTCAATGACACTGGCAAACCCAGGGCTTGCACTAGGCTTATCATTAATTGCCATGATTGACAAATCAACTCTTGCGATTGCACTAGCCGCAACAGCATCGACAACATGATAAGTAAAAAAATCACTGCCGTGATAATTTTCATCAGGTGTATATTGCACGGTCCCCATTGCTTGACTCGTGATCTCCAGACTACCATGTTGCGGTGCATCATTAATCACCACAGTGACATCGTCTCGATCAACATCATCAAAGGACAAACTTATTAATTTAATCTGGTCTTCATTGACACTTACTACGCTGTCATTGGCAACAGGTGCATCATTTATTGCAGCAATATTTAAATCAACCCGCGCCTGTGAGCTTAAACCATTAACATCGCTTACTTGAAAAACAAAATAGTCATTGCCTGAATAGTTTTGATTTGGTAAAAACCGAACACTACCTTTAGCAATATCCAGTAATTGTAAACTGCCATGGCTTGGTGCTGTGATAATGGAAAAGCGCAGTTCATCACCTTCGACATCATTGGCTTTCAATTGAAAACTACTAGCCTGATCTTCTGTTAGATCTTGAGTTTCATTCATTGCCTGAGGTGCATCGTTGCTTGCAATGATTGTTAAACTGACAGTCGCCTGACTGCTTGAGCCATTTTCATCACTTACCATAAACTGAAATTGGTCATTGCCCACATAATTTGCATTCGGCCGATACAGGACTTCACCTTTGGCACTATCCAGCAATATAATTTCTCCATGGCCGACACCAGAAATAATAGAAAACAGTAAGTCATCCCCATCCGGGTCACTAGCGACGAGCTGCATCGTTAAAGTCGAATCTTCTTGTAAGCTGACGATTGCAGGTTTCGTATTAGGCGCTAGATTTGTGTTTTCCACTATTAAGGTAAAAAACAAATCCGTTTGTCCACCTTTGTTGTCACTCACGATGACTCGGATATTTTCGTATACACCAGCCGCAGAATAATCAATAATCCCGCTTAAGAGTCCGGTTACAGGATTTATTTGCAGCCACATGGGATGATTTTGTAATTGAAATTGCAACACATCCCCATCGGGATCATTCGCCTCAATCTTGGTTTGATAGTGTGTTCCCTCTTGTGCTGCTGTTGGTATCGTGTTTTTTGCTACAGGCTCGCGATTTACATCTAAGACCACCAAATCAAAACCCGGTAAAAATACTGTATGTTGGGAATCAGTAACACGTACACGAATATTATGATAAATACCCGCACTGGTAAAATCGAGTTGTGCACTTAATTCACCAGTTAGAGAATTTAGATGCATCCAATCGGGTTTGTTTTCAACGAAAAATTGCAGACTGTTTTCATCTAAGTTTTCTGCGCTTGGCAAAAAATAGAAATTCTCTCCTTCATTTGCCATACTAGGCGCCACACCCGTTAATCTGGGAGCACTATCTGTTTGGAATACCTGAATGCTAAAGCTTGGGAGACGCAGCTGTTTGAAACCATGACGAACCACCGGTTGTATCTGCGGGTAAATACCTATGTTAGCACTACTAGGCACCCCTCTAATGGACTTCCCATCCTCCGCAACCGCTAACCACTCAGGAATATTCTCCCAGCTTATATCTAACTGCAAATTATCCGTGTCCTTTGTGTCAAGTTCATAAACATATTCGAAATTAACCACTGCCACATTCGATGGCGTCGTAAATTCTAATTGCTCAAGTTCAATCTCAGATTTTGTCTTTGATTCATCTGGATCACCATTTTGTGCACTGTCACACCCACTTAAGACCAAACTAAAACATAACAAAACAAAAACTAAATTTCTGTGCATAATTATCATCGACCCATTTTTATGCCTAAGCAGCAATGGCAATTCTTTGGCCAACAATTTTTAATAAATAAGGATCAACTTGTTAGCAGGAATTTGATGACAACTAATACATATGAACTAAAAAAACGATCTTAAACGTTGGGCAAAAGTGACAACACCAACTATTGTAATAGTTAGTTTTTACTTAGAAATAGAATCAATCATTTCACAATGTAAACAGAAGCACATATTTTCATGTAAACACAGACAGCTAAAATCGTGAATTAAATTTAGGCGTTATTTTTTTGTGATATGGATCACACTATTCTTGTTTTTAATGTATTTATTTAACTTTTAAAAACCTATTTAAAAAAACAAATATTTTTGTTAATCCATTTATTTTAACCTGTGGTTTTATGTACACACAATTAGATTATCTAAGGGTAATTTTTGGATAGCAACCAGTCTATTACCGTGCTTGTCGTCAAACTTTCTATTGTTTTAACTAACCTATATACACATTTCTATCATTTTAAATGATTAATGTAACACACATGTCTCATACCTTTCTAAGATTCAGACAACACTCTAGCCAATAGCAATTCTTGCTGTGAGCTACTGAGCTATACTCGTGCGACTCTCAAAAAATAAACAAGACCATCCAGCGTTTCACAAAACATCAAATTAACTATCAACAAAATGCCGTTTTGTTTTATAGCTTGATCAGAAAATTGTTGCTAGCTTGCTATTATGCAACTCCCTTTTCCAAGTGACCGATGCCTGATTTGGGTTAGCCGTCATAGCACCATGCAACTTGCTCGGAATTAAGATCGATTGATCCTTGTTGTCGGCAAGCACAACCCACCTACTTGCCAGCATGGCGATCAAATATTATTAATTTGGAAAAAAGTGAGAACGTACTGTCGTTTAGCTTATGTTTTTGCGTTGTGTTGAATTACAAAACCAAGAATAACTTTCAACATGAATGTTTATTAAAAAATGATATATTCATGCTCAATAGTAATTTTGAGTTCGATAGCGTTTCGGCACAAAAGCAACACAGGGAAATAGAGCCAGCCTTAAATCAAAACAAATGCCATGCAGATCATTTATAACAAGGAGAATTTGCAGGAATCATAGGTTTTGGCAGAAATAGAAAAGCCGCAGTTTGAACTACGGTATTTGAATTAAATCCCACTAGACAAGACAATTAAAATGACTGACTCATCGTAGCCGACAAGTGTAGGCCTTCTTCACTGAATGAATTTGCGGTGACGCGACCACTCAAAACAAAAACAACAATAATGACTGCCAGTGCAAGAAAAGAATAATTATTATTCATAACGTTATCCCCGCTCGTGAAGTTGATCTGATTAGTTAGCTAGTTAGTTGGGTAAAAGATCAATAGAGCCACAGCTTAACACTTGACAAATTAAGATAATCTTTATTGACTTTAGTCTAAGTTTAATTCAATCGGAGAATGCCATTCTGCACATTTTCTATCGCTAGATGACCATGGACATTGGGAGCAATCTTAATTTTTTGGTGAATCATTGTCGAGCCATCGTATAGACCCTGACTGGCAGTTAGATTCTGATGGACGACTGTAAGTTGTTGGTGTTAGGTAGTCAGGCCTATTTAACATTTACGCCTAAATCAGCCAACAGGCGCCTAGACAATTCATTAATTGTTAAGCATAATTCAACGTCGAATAAATTGACAGAGCTATCATGCTTTGCCAATAATAATAGACCATGGTTTGCTCAGCCATACGAATTCAATTAACGATGTTTGCAGGATGGATTCATGCGCTCAATATTTAAACTCACCTTATTGTTCACTTTTTTATTTACTATCAGTGCTTGCGGAAATAAAGACGGCGACTCAACTGTTATACAAGAAATTCTGTCCGGCCATTTCATTACTGGTCCCATCGAAGGCTTGAGATTTGAAACGTCAAGTCAATCAGGCAAAACCAATAGTCAAGGTAAATTCAGTTATTTAGGCGGCGAACAAATAAGATTTTATGTGGGTGATATTCTGCTGGCCGAAGTTGAGGCTAAACCTGAAATTAGTTTATTTGATTTGGCTGGAGTCGACCCCCTGTATCAAGGTAGCTTGGATGAGTTTCAAGATGAATTATTAAAAGAACGCTTAACCCTTCGAGATGCTTGGCCAGCAGTGGTCAACTTAGCAATTTTTCTATTTACGCTGGACGATGATGCAAATCCTGATAATGGTATTTTGCTTGAAGACAAAGTCCATACTGCTAGCGGCGACCTTCCGGTCCATTTTTACATGGCCAGTAAATTTTTTAATCAAGGCACGTTCAATGTTGTGCTTAGTAAAGCGGAAATTCTCGGGCTTGGTGGTGGGGAGCGACCCATGTTTAAACCACATGCCGCTTTGGCAAGGCTTTATCAGATAAGCAACCTCGAACTGAGGTTACGAACATTGACTTCTATCGAGATTGATTTGGAAAATGATGGCATCACTAACCGTGTTGCCTATTTACACTATGATGAAAATGGAAAAATGACTAGCCGCGAATCAGATAGCAATAATGATGAAATGGTTGACTACAAGGAGGAATACTATTACGACAACAAAGGACGAAAAACTAAAATAGAAATCGACCAAAACAATGATGAGCTTGTCGATCAAATTTTTACACGTAGTTTTGATGCGTTTGATAATCGAATTTCAGAACGAAACGATGTTGATACTCGCACAGTAAGTAATAGCACACAACACAGGTTTTACGATGAGCATAATCGTTTAATGCAATTAGAAAATGATTTCGATGGTGACAGCTTAAATGAGCAAGTTATAAAATACTATTATAATAGTTTTGGCGTTTTAGCAAGCGAGGAACTCTATTTAGACAATGGAGAAACCCTCAACGCCCGTCGACACTATGCCTATGATCACACGACCGACATTCTAACTTTTTGGATCGACCAAGACGCAGACGAAATTGTAGACTTCTATTCACTCAGTGCTTATAACCAAAATGGCAATCTATTACGTTATGCCGAGGGACCCAACCAAAATGCCTCTGTGTTGTATTATGAATATCAGTACGATGACATTGGCAGAGTCGTTCGCTATTTACAAGATAATTATGCAAATGGCACAATTGATAAAATTGTTAATCACGCCTATCTCGACACGGCTACACAATCGCGTTATGGCATAGACAGCAATAATGATCTTATTGCCGACTATGAAGAAACGAAAAACTATAATGAATCCTATCAGCTCACATCATGGGAAATTGATAATAATGCCGATGGAATCGTCGATTCATTCAGACAGTATTCATACACTGAAGACGCATTGAGCATGACAATCAAAAATGACATCGATGGCAACTTGGTGTTTGACAATAGTACGCGCTACCACTATGAGACACTTCCTGTATCGTGGTGGAATTTGTTTCACCCTTGGAATCCCTTGGCTGAAAGCTAATAAAAAATTGGTAATTGCTGAATGTTCGTTTTTTGGCGAACCGAGTCATTGCCCATGAACCAATATTAACGAATTTGATTTATTGATGACAACTTCAGTAAGGTGCATTAATAATAGCATGAACAAAAAAGCACAGTATCATGCGGTCATGCACTGAATCGTATCGAATTAGCCTAACATTTCTGCAGATGCATGGGTGTAACAATTGGCGTTACTAATGAGAACTGCTTCGAAATGTAACTATTGATTGTTTTAGTTTCAAAGAAATATTTTTAATTAGATTCAAAATATAAAAGCGAAAAAGGCTGAGTTGAATGAAACGCACCGCGTTGCAATATCATAGATAAAGTATTTGTTTTTGAAATACGAATATCCTGTAAATGCAAACTTCCAGAGAGTGAAGGCCATGCAAAAACTTCGGCTAACTCGCCAGTGAAACCTAGCCCAATTTGAAACTCGCCAGCGTATACCCGGTTACTGCCCTCAGTTTGGGCTTTGACCGCCACTAGCACTTGAGCGTTTTCATTAACTCGACACAGTATAGTCGCAATAGATGGGCTCAAGGGCGTTAACAAGCTTTGCTTGAGTGTCCAATCGGCCAAGCCACTGTCCCAGGCAGCCGCATGTAAATGCTGTTGTGCTAAACCATCAGGCTCGGTCCAAAAAACGGTAACATGGTAATCATGAGCGGCAATACACGCTGGAGCGGAGAAAAACCCCGGCGCTGACTGAGCCGCCAACGGTTTCCATTCAACCAGCGGATTGGAGCGATCATATTGCGTCATGTAGTAATTGTAATTACTACGATCACGTAGCAACACGACAAATTTTCCATTATTCAATAACACTGTTTGCCACTCAATGTTGACTGCTTGATTACCGGTATAATAAAACGGCAGGTCTATTTGTGCTAAAAAACCTGAACGCCCATCATGACTTAAATGTTGGGCAGTAAGCGCATAATGAGTGGTACCAGG
>JAOUJM010000065.1 GCA_029883265.1 Gammaproteobacteria bacterium | reverse complement strand
CCGTCGGGTAAGACCGATGAAAAGTGCGCAAAAGCCGGTATTGCAGCAGTTATTGATGATTTGGAAATGGCAGAATAAATTTAGCGAACAAAGCTGTGAACCTATTCACATGGATTTTGCGCAGCGGGGGCGATAGTTTTAGTAACTCCGCTTTAAATATAGAGGTTTGGTATGCAAGCTTATCATCGTCCCCGAAGCCACAAGCCAAACTACCTTTTCTTACTCAGTTTGTTCGTTGTTTGTGGCGTTATTCTCACTACTCAATTTCCTTCATTATTCTAATTCTTAACATGACTGTGTCTCAAGGATGAGACTTACAACCCCGCTCATCAAAGCCCGTCTAATTAAACGTTATAAGCGTTTTCTTGCCGATGTCGAACTGGCCACTGGAGAAGTGGTAACGGTCCATACGGCCAATACGGGTTCTATGCTTGGATGCGCCGAGCCAGGTAGCTGGGTTTGGTTGCGTGATACTAGAAATCCCAAGCGAAAATATACGCTTTCCTGGGAAATGGTGGAAAATTTAAATGGCGTTCTAATTGGAATCGATACTCAGTTAGCTAATCGTTTAGTCGAGGAAGCGATTCGAGCTCAGCTAATCCCCGAATTAGTTGGATATGCGGCAATTCGTCGAGAAGTTAAATTTGAATCAAATAATTCGCGATTTGATTTGTTTTTATCTGAGCATCAAGCATTAGCGAATTGTTTTATCGAAGTGAAAAATGTTACTGCGATTGATGAGCACCAAGTCGCGATATTTCCCGATGCCGTGAGTGTGCGTGGACAAAAACATTTGCAGCATTTGGTCTTGGCTAGACAACAAGGTCTGCGTGCAGCTATGGTTTATTGTGTGCAGCGTGAGGATGCAACCGCATTTCGACCGGCGGATGAAATAGACCCTAGCTATGCGAAACTACTGCGGGAAAGTCAGACGGCTGGTGTGGAGATTTATGCTTATCGCGCCGTGGTCAATCTTAAAGAAATTCGACTGAGCACGGCGCTCGAAGTGATGTTGTAGCGACGGGCTAAATCCCAGTAATAGGTTGTCCTGGCATTACGCTGGTGGGCGCTGAATAACCGGCTTGGTTAAATGCCAAAATCCGATAATATTTTAATTCCGAACTAACGTTTAGTTGATGCATGGTCGCCTCTGGATCGTTGACTTCAGCGATTTTGACAAACGGACCGATTTGATTGTTAGAGACTTGAATTTCGTACCCGTCAATTTGCGTTGAACCTGAAGGTGTCCAATAAAGTGCAATACTAACAATACTGACCGGGGCGATAAAATTGTTTGTGGGTGTGCTTGGTTTAGCCAGCGGTGTTTCTACCGTGATATGTGCACTTGCTTCTGATGCACCTCGATAGTTATTAGCAACAACATAGTACTCATAGCTATTGTTGTTTCGAACTTTGTTATCGACAAAGCTCAAGTTATAACTATTGAGGTTGCGAATAGTTTTTGTTCCGGGAATATAAACAAGAGGGTCGAACTGGTCTGGTGCATCCGGACTATTGCGATACACCTGATAGCCCGTGCTAGTGCTGCTGTCATAATCCCAGCTTAAAGCGACACGCGAATGATGTAGCGAATCCACTTTTAGATTTTTAACTGGTGCAGGCAACTCACTTGCCCCAGCGGGTGTTGATAGCTCTATATAATAGGCACCACTAGGCGAGGTGAAGGTGCTATCGTTATTGAAGCCAGCAATTTTATAACGATAAGTGTCGTCTCTGTTTAGACCAACATCGACAAAGCGAGGGCTATCCGCATGGGAAAATCCAACTAACTGATAATCGGCATCCGTTCGACCGCGACGATAGATTACATATGCGAATGTATTTTTAGCATTGTGTTGCCAACTTAACCATGCAGCGCGTTCTTTGATCCGATCAACTTTTATTTGAGTGACTGGACTAATTTCCCCATGTAGGCCTTCTGGTTTAAAATCCATATCGGTTTCTACACCATAATTGGCCACTAAGGTGGCATCAGTTTCTGGGATAAGATCATTGACGGCGGTAATTCGATAGCGCACGCTTCTATCGGAGCCAGAACTTATGGCTCGGTCTATAAACTCTGTGGTGCCTGGTTCAAGCAACACTTCGTCAACAGGAACGAAATAGTTTGAGTCACTGTATTTGCGTTCAACAAAAATTCCATCTTCAAATTCAGAGTCAATGCTCCAGCTCAATCGAACAGCATCGTGCTCATAGGTTTCGATATTCAAATTTGTAATCTGTGAGGGTGTACCAACGGACTCCTCTGGGATGACAACGCTTACGACCTCGCTTGGTGCCGACCGTCCGGAAAAATGTAAGGCTTGCACGCGATAATAATAAGTTTCCCCCGCTTGCAATTCATTGCGGTCGATTAATAAGGTTTTATTTGCTCGTGTTCGGCCATTATTGACAAGATCAACAAAATCACTATTCGGGAATAAAGATCGCTGTACTCGGTAGCCCCATTCATTATTTGCATTATCTTGCCAAGCAATTTTCACTGCTCTTTTTGAAAGTGCGACGGCCTCAACATTGGTAGCGACGGCGGGTGTGTTGTTATCCGCCCGTGTGGCGGTAAAACGGGTGCTAGCGGAACAAACAAACTGAGGCTCGGTGCTGTCTGTCAATGTTTCGAAGACGGTCCAATGAAACACGCCTTTAAAACTTTTATCATTAATAACGTCTGTTTCAGCACGTATGGCCAGGGTTCTATCGAAACCTATCATCGGTTCAATACCGCTCCACTGTGCGGTTTTGTCTGAATTGATACTGCCTAATAGGAGTCCGCGACGATCCGAGATTTGAATTGAATTCTGCTTTTGGTCAATTGATATCGCGTACGGCGATTTTTGTATAGCAGATTCACAGGCGCTTAGATCCTTGCCTTCTTCAAATTGTCGGAACCGGCTGCGACGATTATCAATCAGCCATGTTCCACCAAGATCGGCATAGACAATCGGTGTTGTCGGGCCCTTGCCTTTGTCATCGCTTTCGGCATCTTTAACGCCAGTGCCACAGGCTTGTAGAGTGCCTATTACGACTAAAAAAAGCCAGGTAGGGAGTTTCAGTTTAGTGTTTTTCATTTCACTCATCCGCTGCGTTGAACTCATAGCTTCATTATGTAACCGCAGTCAATTGGAAACAAGCTTGGAAACTTGAGGTTTTAAATTCGCAGTAATTTGCTTTGCTATTTGTGGGCTAAGGTGTTTTGTCAGGATTTAGAATTAAGTTAGGATCAAAAACTGTTTTTAGTTTTCGCATTAATTCAATCGCAATTGCATCAAGCTGATAGCCTAGGAAAGGTTTCTTTTCCAATCCAATGCCATGTTCGCCACTCAGGCTACCATTGAGTTCGATGACTTTGCTAAATACTTCAGCCAGGCATAACTCAGCATTATGTTTTTGCTTGGGGTCGTCAGGGTCGATGAGTAAATTCACATGAATATTACCATTGCCTGCATGGCCGAAATTGACAATAGTGATATTAAACTTCTTACTCAAGTTTTCAAGCGCCTGAATTAATGCCGGAATATTGGATACCGGTACTACAACATCCTCATTAATTTTTTTCGGTGCAATTTTTCTTAGTGCCGGTGACAAGGCTTTGCGAGTTTCCCACAGCGCCTGGCTTTTTTCAGCACTATCCGCGTGTGTGATGGAAAGTAATCCCATATTGCTGGCTGCGTTGCTAATCTGTTTTACCGCATGGTCTATAAAATCGGCTTCACCATCGACCTCGATCAATAACATCGCACCGGCATCGCGCGGTAAATCTGTTTTCGAATAATCGCGTATCATATTGATCGCTTGACCATCGATAAATTCCAAGGAATAGGGAATTAACGGTTGTGCCATTATTTCTGCGACTGCATTTGCCGCAGCATGAATATCAGAATAAATGGCCTGCAATAATCGTTTCTGTGCTGGTAATGGCGTAAGTTTAAGAATGGCTTCGGTGGTTATCGCTAATGAACCTTCGGAGCCGATGAGTAAGCGCGTGAGATCATAACCAACCACATTTTTAGTGGTGTGCCCACCGGTTTTTAATAATTCGCCTGCGCCAGTAATGGCACGTAGGCCTAGGGTATTCTCACGAGGCGTGCCATATTTAACGGCTCTTGGACCGGCAGAGTTATATGCTAGGTTACCACCGATAGTGCAAAATGCTGCGCTAGTAGGATCAGGAGGCCAAAAAAAACCTTGTTTTGCAGCGGCGTCCTGTAATTCTTGGTTAGTCACGCCGGGCGAAACAACAGCAATTCGGTTTGCTGCATCAATTGTTAAATTAGATTTGAAACGTTCCAGTGATAGTACTAAACCGCCAGTACTTGGCACCGCTGCGCCTGTCGTGCCAGTAGCGCGGCCACGTGTGGTGATGGCTATGTGATAATCGTTGCATAATAAAACTGTGTCCTGAACTTGTGTTTCCTGTGTCGCAAAGCAAACAGCATCAGCCAATGCATGACGACGACTATTATCAGAACCGTAAGCCCAACAACTGTTTGGGTCTGTTAGTAAGGTGTTTGATGAATAAATTTTTTTAAGTTTTTTTAAGAATATTGGGTCAAGCAACTTATTGTTCACTGCTCAAGTTGGTGGGCGTAGAAGGGGACGGTGGTGACTCGCTGGGTTCGGCAATGCGAATATCATTTTCTTCATTAATCCTTGCATTCACATTTTCCGCAGATTGTTGTGAATTACCAGTGCTGATGACACGCTTATGTCCGGCGCCATCGGCATCAATTGGTTCAAACAAAGCAATAATTTGTTTAGTACCACTGACGTTAGAGGCTACTTTCGCTGCTTCGTTGGCTTCTTCAGGTGTGGTTACGCCCATCAAATAGGCGATGCCATCAGAGGTAATGACTTTTATACCGGTAAACAGTCCTTTGCGGGCCATTAAACGGGCGCGGATTTTACTGGTGATCCAGCTGTCATGGGTGCGTTTGTCTAAAGTGATGGGTTCACTGACTTGGATTTCGTTATAGATTTCGCGAGCCAACTGTAAATTACGCACAATTTCTGCTGCTTTGATGCGCATTTCTTGTGTAGGGGCCTCACCTGATAACAAAACCAAACCATTTATGCTGGTGACACTAATGCGAACTTTCTTGCCAAGCTTCTTGTCGCTGTAGATGGCGTCGGTTGCTCGCATTTCTAAAATCTGGTCTTCGATAATTGTACTTGCATCGCGACGATCAGAAACAATATGTCCGCCAGCACCTGCTACGGTACCCGCGACAATTACCGGTGCAGCGCAGGCTTGCAAATATAAAACTAGTGCAATTAATAGTGTGTAAAAAATCAAACTTGCGTTTATTTTTCTATTTAGTAAATTAAATTGTTTCGAATGCATTCTGAATCCAATTGAAATTTAGGCCCGAATGTTCAGCGGGCGTCACCGCAACTACGTCGAAACGACTTGGTCTTTTCGCGGCATCGCGGTTGTGCTGCAAATAGCGCTGTGCCGTGGCAATTAAGCGACGCTGTTTTTGTACACTTATAGTCTCACTAGGCGTGCCAAACGTTACACTTTTTCTATAACGAACTTCTACAAAAACCGTGTACTCGCCATCCCGAGCAATCAAGTCGACTTCACCATGAGGGCCGTGGTATTGTTCTTCTAAAATAAGCAAACCTTGTGACTGTAAAAATCGTGATGTGGCTGCTTCTGCTTGATTTCCTATTGTTTTTCGTGTGCCGTTTATCATTTTTATCTTTGTTTAAGTTATTGTGCTGACAGCATTGGAATAGCACTGAGCTGTCCAGGTGCGCCACCGCGAAACCGCGCCCAACTTAACTGTCTTAATAGTTGGTTATTGGCATTCATATATAAATTTCCCGTGACACCCGCCAATCGAGCATTAGGGTTGCTGCGCAGCCAATTGACATAATAAAGAACATTATATGCGTCAACCCCAAGAGCGTAAAGGCGAGTCAGTTTGTCGGCATCCTTGGGCCAAGTTCGGTAAATTGTTTTTTTGATATTTGAAACCTCTTTGCGTTCGAGGGTCCAGGGCATATCACCAATAACTACCCCGTTCATGTCACGATCAGAGCTACGGTCAATGCTGCCGGTATAGCTATGTGATGTTGCATAAACGGGAATATCGCCCGCGTTGAAAAATTTTAGTTGAGGCGGTATAAGACGAGCTTGACGCGGATAAGCGGCCATAAAAATAAAATCGATATCCTGACGTCGTCGTGGTTCGTATTCCATACGAGTTTGCAGTAGTTTAGTTATATTGCGATAACGCTCATTGCTTTGATCAATGCTTAATAATTTTTTCAGTGGAGTCGAGAAATCGTTTTTCTTGGCTATATAGGTTTCCGAAGCCAATAACACACCGCCCAATGTTTCCCAACGGGTCTTGAATGCAGCAGCTACTCGCTCACCCCAACTGCCTTCAGGATAGATCAATACCGCTTTACCATGACCATCAAACCATGCCCGATCAGCAATTTGTTCGGCTTCATTTTCGGGTGACAAACCAAATTGGAACAAATTGGGTTTGAATAATTCGGCACTGCCCACATGATTGAGTGCTAATGTTGGTACACTAAGTTCAATTTCGGCGGCAAGTTTCTCTACTGACTGTTTATTTAGCGGACCAACGACCAGTGTGGCACCGTCTGCCACGGCTTGCTGATAAATAGCAACAATTTGTTCGGGATCGTTTTCCGTGTTGTAAACCTCAATGGAAACAACTTCATCTTTATTTTCACGCGAATAATATGCAGCTAGAAAACCATCCCGTATGGCGCTAGAGGCGCGTTTATAAGGTCCTTCAAATGGTAATAACAACGCAATTTTGTCCATGCGCGGTGGCAAAGTATTAGTCTCGCCTTGAGGAACTAGAGACGCAATCAGAGCTTCGCTCGCGGGGTGTTGTGGAAAACGTTTACGCCATTCTCCTAAAAAACGGGCAATTCTGATTGGATCCTTATATTTCACTGATAATATTGCTAGCTGTATCCAGCCTTGCATGAGTGGCGACTGAGTTTTGTTGGACATGGTATCCAAAGTATCAACATTGAGCACAGTCAGAGTATTAAGAATACCGAACTGATTGGCTTGTATAGCCTCAACATCACTGAGTAGTTCACCGAGCAATAAACGATTGCGCAATGCAGATCCTGAGTCACCGCTGAGCTCAGCGCTGCTGATACGCATTTTTAGTAGGCCAACTTTTTCCTGATTACTCGCACCTTCAGCAAGAGTGATTTGTGCCAACCAGTTTTCACTTGCAATGCCGTCGCGCTCCGCAAGTGCAATTTTTGCGTGAATAAGTGCAAATAGGCGCTGTAACTCAGCACTCATCCGCTCCATATCGATGGTATTCAGCATTAAACGCGCTTGATTAGGCAAGCTAGCAGCAATTAATGCGTTTGCAGCGCGTAATTTTAATTGCTGGCGCAGCGGTGGTAGAGCCGTGCTGGCATGTTTTCCATAGATTTTTGCCGCATCCAGGAATTTGCCCTGCTGCTCTAACTTTAGGGCATCGTTGAGACTATCACCTTCTGGTTCGCGGATAGCCACTTCAGCAGCATCACTTTTTTTAGTTTCTACGCCTTTGGAAGCTGTTTTAACCGCTTTGTCTGCGCAAGCGGATAAAACCAGGGCAATACCGATCAGGATAATGAATGGCTGAATTCTAGGTTGCATCAAATAGTTCTCGTGCTAATAATCGCCGTTTAGTCTTTTAGGAGACAGGAATGCCTGATTCTACCGGAACCCTTTATATTGTCGCTACTCCGATTGGTAATTTAAGCGATTTTTCCCCGCGTGCTGTCACTACGTTATCCCAGGTTGATACTATCTTGGCAGAAGATACTCGACATTCCATGCATCTATTACACCATTTTAATATAAAAACACCTATGCAGGCCTTTCATGAGCATAATGAAGCTCATAAAGCTGAAAATATCTGCGAACGATTGCATGCAGGCGAAAATCTAGCCTTGATTTCTGATGCCGGCACACCTTTACTAAGTGATCCTGGTTATCGTTTAGTCAATATGGCCCAAGATCAATCTATTCGAATAGTTCCCATACCAGGGCCTAGTGCTCCAATTACCGCATTAAGTGTCTCTGGATTGGCGACGGATCGTTTTGTGTTTGAAGGTTTTCTGCCAGCTAAATCAACCGCACGAAAATCTCGATTGCACGAGTTGGGCAGTGAAAACCGTAGTTTAATATTTTTCGAATCACCTAAACGTATATTGTCGTGTTTGCAAGACATGAGTGAGGTGTTTGGAGGGGAGCGGTTGGCATGTGTTGCCCGTGAATTAACCAAAACCTATGAAACGATCAGGCGGGATAGCTTGGTAGCGTTGGTAGACTGGGTTAGTAGAGACCTTAATCAGCAGAAGGGAGAGTTTGTCGTGATTGTGCAAGGAGCACCGCCAACTGATGCTAATCGACAGCAAGCTGAGATGATATTGCGTGAATTATTGCCCTTGTTAAGTTTAAAGCAAGCGGTTGCCGTTACCGCGAAAATCACACAAGAGAAAAAAAATCAAATCTACGAATTGGCTCTGCAGATCAAAGATCAAATTTAAATCAATAATTCAGTTGTGCTATTATTATAAAGAGTCAGCCGGATAGTCGCTTCCGTTTAGGCGGAGGAGGAAAGTCCGGGCTCCATAGGGCAAGGTGCCAGGTAACACCTGGGGGGCGTGAGTCCACGGCAAGTGCAACAGAAAGTAAACCGCCAGTCGACTTCGGTCAATTGGTAAGGGTGAAATGGTGCGGTAAGAGCGCACCGCGTTGCTGGTAACAGTAACGGCAAGGTAAACCCCACCGGGAGCAAGACCAAATAGGAAAGCATGTGCGTAAGCGCAAGGTATGGCCCATACCGCTTTCGGGTAGGTTGCTACAGGCATGTGGTGACATATGTCGCAGATGAATGACTATCTACAACAGAACCCGGCTTATAGGCTGACTCACTTTTATTTCTCTCCAAAATCCATCATTTCTATAAAAACTCACTTTCATTCAGTGAATTTACACTTTTTAATCAATATTCCATGTCAAGCGCTTGACATGAGTTGAACCTGGTACCTATATTGTATCAAAGTGGAATAGTGTGGGTTAAAGTGGAGAAAAGTGTAAAATCATGTTCCGGGGTGCAACTGCTCTTAATCTGGATGGAAAAGGCCGGATGGCTATGCCGACGCGTTATCGAGAGGAAATTCTTGAGCTTAGCGAGGGCAAGCTGGTTGTTACTGTGGATAAAGAAAAATGCTTACTGCTCTACCCACTGCCAGAATGGGAGCGAATTGAAGCGCAACTTATTAAATTTTCCAGTTTTAATAAGCGCTTGAGAAAATTGCAGCGACTTTATTTAGGCCATGCCACCGAAGTGGAAATGGATGCTAGCGGGCGGATCTTATTGCCAAGTTTGTTGCGAGGATTTGCCGGTTTGGATAAGCATATTGTGTTGGTTGGCCAAGGAAAGAAATTTGAATTATGGGATGAAGCGGTTTGGAATGCCGAAACTGCCGATTGCCTGAACGAGTCTGATGATGACGACGATGATGAATTGCCACCAGAGTTGCAGAATTTCGCTTTGTAAGGGCGGAATTAGTGGGCCACATGACGCAGTTTCATCACCATCACTCAGTCTTATTTGACGAAAGCCTGACTGCTTTAGCAATTCAGCCCGATGGGATCTATATCGATGGAACCTTTGGTCGGGGTGGGCATGCTAAAGCAGTGTTAGAAAAATTGGGCGGGCAAGGGAGGCTCTACGCACTGGATAAAGATCCGGCAGCGATTGCTTTTGCGCAGGAGGTTGTTGAGAAAGATAAGCGATTCGTAATTGTACAGGATTCGTTTGCTCATTTAGCTGAGCGGGCGCAGCAATGGGGTGTGACGGGAAAAGTGAACGGTGTGTTGCTTGATCTGGGTGTCTCTTCACCGCAACTCGATGACCCGAGTCGCGGTTTTAGTTTTCGTCAGGACGGTCCATTGGATATGCGAATGAATCATCGCCAAGGTGAGACTGCCGCTGAATGGGTTGCGAGGGTGCCGGAAAAAGAGATGATCGATGTGTTTAAGCGCTATGGTGAAGAGCGTTATGCGAAACGCATTGCGCGCGCAATCGTGACGCAGCGACAACAGTCAGCAATTACTACCACGACCCAACTGGCTGATATTGTAAGTCGAGCACACCCTGCATGGGAAAAAGGCAAGCATCCAGCCACTCGTGTTTTTCAAGCGATTCGCATCGCGGTGAATCGTGAGCTTGAGGATTTACAGGATTGTTTGACCAACATTATTGATGTGCTTGCTGTTGGCGGGCGTTTGGTGATTATTAGTTTTCACTCATTGGAAGACAAAATTGTTAAGCAGTTTATTCAGCAGGCGGAGAAAGGTAGCGATGTTCCTTCGCATATACCTGTTACGGCTAGTCAGTTGAATATTCGCCTAAAGCGTGTTGGTAAAATGCAGCAAGCCAGTGCTGAAGAATTAAAGCAAAACCCGCGGGCGCGCAGTGCACGACTTAGAGTGTCGGAGCGCATTGCATGAGTAACGTAACTTGGCAGCGTGTAATAGGATTGAGTTTAGTATTGGCCGTGTTTGCTACTGCGTTAGGTTTGGTATGGGTGCGCCACGAGAATCGTGTGACCTATGCTGAGTTGCAAAACTTACAACAACAGCGCGATCAGTACAATATCGAGTGGGGGCAATTGCAACTTGAACAGTCGACGTTTACTGCGCATGGCGTGGTCGAACAAGTGGCCCATCAGCGTTTGGATATGGTAGTGCCAGGGCAGGATCAGATTAAATTGGTGAGTCAATAATATGGTTTGGCGTATACGCATGGTATTAGCAGGCGTGGTTTTAGTCTCCACGTTTTTGCTTTGGCGTGCTTTCGATATTCAAGTTATGAATAATGAGTTCTTGCAGAGCCAAGGTGATGCACGTCATTTGCGTACAGTAAAAATGCCAGCGCACCGTGGCAATTTATTGGATCGAAATGGTGAGCCGTTGGCCATCAGTACGCCGGTTGCCTCTGTGTGGGCAAATCCAATTGATGTGAAATTGCAGAGCGCAGAGCTTAAACAACTTGCAAAATTATTAGAGAAAAATGTGCAGGATGTTCGTCAATCGATTCAGCAAAAGTTAAACGAAGGAAAAAGTTTTGTTTATTTGAAACGGCAAATTGATCCGACATTAGCTCAGCAAATTAAAGCATTGCAAATTCCTGGGATTGGTATTCAACGGGAATATCGCCGTTATTATCCAACCGCTGAGGTGAGCGCTCATGTCGTTGGTTTTACCGATGTTGATGACCAGGGGCAAGAAGGCATGGAGCTTTCTTTGGAGCAGAATTTAAGTGGTGAGCCCGGGCAGCGCCGAGTAATTAAAGATCGCATTGGTCGAATTATTGATACCTTAGCTTTGCAAAAGTCGCCTATGCCGGGTACAAATATTCGTTTGAGTATTGATCGTCGCTTACAATATTTGGCCTATAAAGAGTTAAAGTCAGCTGTCCAGCAGCACAAAGCGAAGTCGGGTAGTGTGGTAGTGCTTGATGTTGATACAGGTGAAGTATTGGCTTTGGTAAATCAACCTTCTTTTAATCCCAATAATAGACAAAAGTTAAAAAGCGATGAATATCGCAATCGTGCTGTTACTGATGTGTTAGAGCCAGGCTCTACTATGAAACCCTTTACGATTGCAGCAGCGCTAAGTGCCAAACTATATAACCCAGGAACGCAAATCAACACCACGCCGGGTTATTACACACTAATGGGAAAAACGATTCGTGATTTTCGCAACTATGGATTGATTGATGTCGCCACCATTATTCAAAAATCGAGTAATGTTGGTGTAAGTAAAATGGCTTTGCAAATGGATCGTGAATTGTTGTGGAATGCGTATTCTGATTATGGCTTTGGACGAGCAACCAATAGTGATTACCCTGGTGAGATTTCTGGGGTTTTACCGTTCTATAGTGAATGGGATGCTTTAGAGCAGGCCACAATGTCCTATGGTTATGGGCTTTCAGTGACGCCTCTTCAATTAGCTCAGGCCTATGCAATGATTGCTGCTGGTGGTGTGTTGCGTCCCGTGAGTTTTGTTGCGACTGTTAAAGCAAAAGATGAAACCCGTGTTTTGGATAAATCCGTTGCATTGCAAGTCGGCGCTATGTTGGAACTGGTGACAAGCAATCAAGGCACGGCTGCCGCCGCTCAAGTCAAAGCGTATCGCGTCGCTGGGAAAACCGGAACTGTGCATAAACCTCAAGCTGGTGGTTACGCGGAAGATCGTTACATTGCATTATTTGCCGGTTTTGCACCAGCGAGCCAGCCGAAGTTGGTTTGCGTAGTTGTTATCAATGAGCCTTCTGGTAAAGATTATTATGGCGGCAAAGTCGCTGCTCCTGTTTTTTCAAGCATTATGCAAGGTGGTTTACGTTTTGTGAATGCACCACCCGATGGTTTAATAAATTCCAATGTGCATATGGCGAAAGCAGGTGCTGGATGAGCGCAACAACTCTGAATCCAACGCCAAAATACCTAGACCGCCTCGTGGCGGATTTTATGTCTGTGGCACCTGAGCAAAATGTGTGTATTAGTGGTGTGACTCAAGACAGCCGCATGGTTGAGCCAGGATTTCTATTTCTTGCCTGCCGTGGTGAAAGTGGGGTCCATGGGAAAGGTTTTATTGCGGACGCAGTGGCAAAAGGTGCGGTTGCAGTTTTGCTTGATGTGCAAAGCGATGAACAATCTGCTGTAAACGAATTGGGCATAGAAGTTCCCGTTCCAGTGGTGCCAGTGGAGGATTTATGGCGCAAAGTTGGATTTATCGCAGCGAATTTTTGTGGGCATCCGTCGCGGGAAATCAACGTGATTGCTGTAACAGGCACCAATGGTAAAACATCGTGCACTCAGTTTATTGCTCAAGCTCTAAATGCTTACAACCAGGCCTGTGGCGTAATTGGAACCTTGGGTGCAGGCATGTGGGGTCAAATACAAAGCACTGGGATGACTACGCCTTCAGCAGAAGCCGTGCAAATGCTTCTAGCCGATTTGGTACAGCAGCAAGCGCTACATGTGGCCATGGAAGTGTCATCTCATGCCTTAGTGCAACAACGTATTGCTGCGGTAGAAGTGGATGTTGCGGTCATGACGAATTTAAGCCGTGATCATTTAGACTACCACAACGACATGAAACAATATGCTGCGGCAAAAAAGCAGTTATTTAAAATGCCGAGCGTAAAGTCTGTGGTGATTAATCTCGATGATCCTGTAGCTGTTTCGTTTTTAGCGGGATTAAACGCGGATGTGCAAACCTATGGATATAGTTTGGAAGCAAAAACCCATGCAGGCCTTGATTACTTGTTAACAGCGGAGATTACCGCTTTACAAACATCAGGCATGAGTTTGGTTATTCGCTTCGCCGATCAAACCGCAGAGTTGCAAGCCAAGCTCATGGGAAGATTTAACGCTAGTAATTTGTTAGCAGTAATTGCAAGTTTGCTGGCGAGTGGGTTGACATTTTCAGAAGCAATAAAAGCCGTGACTCACGTTCAAGCGCCGCTAGGTCGCATGGAGTGTTTTACTCATGACGGACAGCCTAGTGTTATTGTTGATTATGCACATACGCCAGATGCTTTGGAAAAAGTATTGCTCACTCTGAAGGAACATTGCTCGGGTGAGTTATGGGTGGTATTCGGTTGTGGTGGCGATCGAGATCGTGGTAAACGACCACTCATGGGGCAAATCGCTGAAACTTATTGTAATCATGTCATTGTTACTGACGATAACCCGCGAACAGAAAGTGTTGAAATCATTGTTAGTGACATATTGAAGCATATTGAGCACCGCCAGAAAATTATTATTGAGCATGATCGTCGTCAGGCGATTGCGTATGCAATTAAAAATGCAAAACAAAACGATATTGTGTTAGTTGCCGGCAAAGGTCACGAGGATTATCAAATTATTGGGCAACAGCGTCGTCACTTTAGTGATCGAGAAGTGGTGAATGAGTTATTGGGGGTGGCCGCATGACGAGTTTGATTAGTCGAAAAACCCTGAATCAAGTTGCTCATGTTTTGGGTGTCGATGCTGTAAAAGCGGATGCCAGTTTTTCACAAGTGAATATCGATACTCGGACGTTGCGCCCAGGAGATTTATTTATTGCGTTACAGGGGCCGAATTTTGATGGACATCAATTTATTGATCAAGCTTATGAAAAAGATGCCGCCGGTGCCGTGGTACAGCAAGCCATTAATAGTGACTTACCTCTACTGCAGGTGAGTGATACGCACGCTGCACTAGGTGTAATTGCCAAAGATTTTCGTCGAGGATTCAAGTATCCGCTAATAGGCGTGACCGGAAGCAATGGCAAGACCACAGTCAAAGAAATGCTGAACGCTATATTGTCTTTGCAAGGATCAGTCTTGGCAACCAAAGGGAATTTCAATAATGATATTGGCCTGCCTCTAACGTTGTGCCGATTGGAATTAGAAGATCGATACGCGGTAATCGAAATGGGGGCTAATCACCCTGGTGAAATAGCTTACTTAACCGGAATCGCACAGCCGACGATTGGATTGATTACCAATGCTGGTGCGGCGCATTTAGAAGGTTTCGGTTCGGTCGAAGGTGTGGCCCATGCTAAAGGTGAGTTATTTCAAAACTTGGATTCGAATGCTACCGCTGTGATAAACGTTGACGATCACTATGCACCACTTTGGAAAAATATGAGTTCGCACTGCAACACGATACTTTTTTCTACAAAACAAAGTGATGTGGATTTCTATGCCTCGAATATTGAGATGCAGGTAAATGCTAGTCAGTTTTTATTGCATTCACCAGAAACACAAGTAGAGATTAATCTTCAGCTTGCCGGTACACATAATGTTTTAAATGCGGTTGCCGCAGCGGCGGCTGCTTGGTGCGCGGGTGCAACAATTGAAGTGATCCAGCAAGCGTTGGGAAGTTTTAGTGCTTATAGCGGCCGCTTGAATGTTAAACAAGGCTGGCACGGTGCAACAGTGATTGATGATGCCTATAACGCAAACCCTGATTCTGTGCGTGCGGGCATTGATGTTCTGAGTCGTTACTCCGGGCAAACCATTTTAGTCTTGGGTGACATGCTTGAAGCGGGTCATGAGAGCGAAAGTATGCACGCGCAAATCGGTGAATATGCGCAACAGCTTGGAATTAATTTTCTATTTGCTTATGGCGAGCAGGCTAGTATTAGTGCGCAAGCGTTTGGCATTCAAGGTAAAGCTTTTGCTGATCAGAAGCTGTTATGCAAATCGCTTGAGGAAATCATTAACTCAAATACCACGGTATTGGTTAAGGGTTCACATAGCATGCATATGGAGAACGTGGTTGCACGTTTATGTGAAGAAGCCAATGGTGATATTGAAGTGGTGGAGAGTGAATAAGTGTTATTAGTTTTAGCGGAATATTTGTCGCAATATCATAGTGCTTTTAATGTGTTTCAATACTTAACATTGCGCACGATTCTCGGAGTGTTGACCGCGTTGATAATCGCTTTTGTCGTTGGACCGGGCATGATACGTCGCTTGAGCAAGTATCAATTAAACCAGCCGATTCGTGATGATGGCCCAGAAACACATTTGGTGAAAGCGGGAACGCCCACCATGGGCGGCGCATTAATACTGGTTGCTATGGCGATTAGCACGCTTTTATGGGCTGACTTAAGTAATCGTTATGTATGGGTGGTATTAATTGTGACCGGTGTGTTTGGCGTGATTGGATATATTGATGATTACAAAAAACTTGTGAAAAAAGACCCTAAGGGTTTAAGCGCTAAAGCTAAATATTTAATGCAATCAGTTTGTGCACTGGGCGCGGGTATTTATTTATACGAAACCGCAACAGTGCCCATCGAAACACAATTAATTTTGCCATTTTTTAAAGACATTGCGCTTGAACTAGGCGTTCTATTTATAGCATTAACCTATTTTGTCATTGTCGGCACTAGTAATGCGGTGAATCTTACCGATGGTTTAGATGGATTAGCGATTATGCCAACGGTGTTAGTCGGTGGTGCTTTAGGCATAATTGCTTATGTCACGGGCCACTCCAAGTTTGCGGAATACCTTGCAATACCTTATGTCCCTGGCTCGGGAGAAGTTGCCGTCTTTTGTGGAGCTATGGTGGGTGCAGGACTTGGTTTTCTGTGGTTTAACGCGTATCCAGCGCAAGTGTTTATGGGTGATGTTGGCGCGTTGGCGCTGGGTGCTGCCTTAGGCGTGATTGCAGTGGTGGTACGCCAGGAATTGGTTTTATTTGTTATGGGTGGAGTGTTTGTGGTGGAAACTCTGTCTGTAATGTTGCAAGTAGGTTCATATAAATTAACCGGCAAGCGAATTTTTCGCATGGCGCCCCTGCATCATCATTTTGAATTAAAAGGTTGGCCGGAACCGCGAATTATTGTTCGTTTTTGGATCGTCACAGTGATTTTAGTTTTATGTGGCTTAGCAACATTGAAATTACGTTAACGGAGCCTGGACATGGCAGCAACAATGGCAGCAATGCAAAATAAAAATCGTTATGTGATCGTCGTTGGTCTTGGGAAAACCGGCTTATCGTGTGTGCGTTTTTTAGACCAGCAAGGTTTTCGTGTGAGTGTTGTTGATAATCGTTTATCACCGCCCGGCCTTGATGTGTTGCAGCGGGATTTTCCTCATATTGAAGTTAAGCTCGGCGAATTTGATGAGGATTATTTACGAGATGCTGATGAGTTAATCGTTAGTCCTGGTTTATCAGTGAATGACCCACCCTTTATCGATTTACTTGATGACGTGCAGCTCGGCGGTGATATTGAATGGTTTGTACGCCAAGCCAAGGCGCCGATAGTTGCGATCACTGGATCGAATGGGAAGTCGACGGTGACGACTATGATCGGCAAAATGATTGAAGCTTGTGAACATACGGTTGCTGTCGGTGGCAATATTGGAACGCCCGCCTTGGATTTGTTGCTTAATAAAAACGTGCCGGATTATTACGTATTGGAATTATCAAGTTTTCAATTAGAAACGACTGAATCTTTACGCGCAGAAACGGCGGTTGTGTTGAATGTAAGTGAAGATCATATGGATCGTTACGATAGCCTAATGGCTTACGCCTGCGCCAAACGAAAAGCCTATGTGAATGCCAGGCACCGTATAGTGAATCGCGATGATGTGGTGGTGCGGTCCATGTTTGAAGAAGGCGATAGCATTGGTTTTACCTTAGATGCACCGCGCGATGAGGATTTCGGTATTCGTCACAAGGATGATGTGGCCTATATCGCACAAGGTAATATATTGTTAATGCCGGTTAGTGAGTTTCCTTTATTAGGCGAGCATCAATTAGCAAACGCTCTAGCGGCATTGGCTATAGGCTATAGCTTAGGATTGCCTGTTCAACCGATGTGCGAAGCGTTGAAACATTTTAATGGGCTTGCACACCGCTGTGAACATGTAGCGACAATTAATGGTGTTACGTGGATCAATGATTCCAAAGGTACAAACGTAGGTGCAACATTGGCAGCCATTAAGGGTTTGCCTGGTCCAATGGTGTTAATTGCTGGTGGTCAATCGAAAGGTGCGGAACTTAGCGATCTAAGTAAAATTGAAACGGGTAAATTACGTGGCAGTATTCTAATAGGCGAAGACGCAAGTCTTTTAGCTGGCTACTTAAGTCAAGTGGCTATGGTGCAATTTGCGTGTGATATGCATGACGCAGTAGCAAAGGCTGAACAATTGGCTCAAGTTGGTGACCAAGTGTTGTTATCACCCGCCTGTGCAAGTTTTGATATGTATAAAAATTTCGAACACCGTGGCGATTGTTTTGTTGAAGCTGTGAAGGAACTGCAACTGAATGGCAACTAATATGCGAGAAGTCATGATGATGCGTTACGCAACCAAGGCGGAGAATCGTCAAGGCGCGTTCGACTCCATCTTATGGCTTTCCCTGGCAGTTGTATTAGTGTTGGGGTTGGTGATGATGTATTCGGCATCGATTTCAACGGCTGACCGTATTCATGGTGACGCGTTGTATTTTTTTAATCGGCAACTAGTGTTCATGTTGCTTGGGCTTATCGCTTCTATGATTGTATTTGTTATGCCGTTCAGTTTCTGGCAAAGCGTTGGGCCGTTATTATTGGTTCTGTCGATATTGTTATTGGCCTTAATTCTGATCCCTGGTATTGGTAAAACCATTAATGGTAGTACACGTTGGCTGAATCTCGGATTTGCTAGTGTGCAAATTTCTGAAATGGTTAAGTTGTTTATGATTTTATATATGGCGGGTTATCTGAATCGCCATTTGGAAAAAGTACGTGATACCTGGCGAGGTTTCATGATGCCAATCTGCGTGTTGGCGCTAATTGCTTTGTTATTATTGGTCGAACCGGATTTTGGTGCAACTGTGGTAGTAGCCGTTTGTGTGATGACCATGTTGTTATTGGCTGGTGCGCGCTTGCGCCATTTCCTTATTGTTTTTGTTTTAACAGTGGCGGCATTCATTGGATTGGCTGTGACATCGCCTTATCGCATGCAACGTCTTTCTACATTTTTAGATCCGTGGGCAGATCCATTTAACAGTGGTTTCCAATTAAGCCAATCACTTATCGCCTTTGGTCGAGGCGAATGGCTCGGCGTGGGCTTGGGTGATAGCGTGCAAAAACTATTTTATTTGCCTGAAGCACACACGGATTTTGTATTTGCTGTGCTAGGTGAAGAATTAGGTTTTGTCGGTGTCGCATTTGTGATTCTGTTGTACACAATGATTACTTGGCGTGCACTTGTAATTGGACGTGTAGCGGAAAAAATGGATTATCAATTTCGTGCCTATCTCGCCTATGGCGTAGGTGTATGGGTCGGTTTTCAAGCGTTCGTTAATATTGGTGTCAATATGGGCGTCTTACCGACTAAAGGGTTAACGTTACCATTAATGAGTTATGGCGGCACAAGCATGGTTGTTTCAATTGTTACCATCGCATTTTTAGTCAAAGTCGATCTTAGTAATCGACGTTTGATTGCTGAAAAAGGACAACTGAAATTATGAGTGCGCGAGTGTTAGTAATGGCTGGCGGTACTGGTGGGCACGTTTTTCCAGCGTTAGCGGTGGCTGATGAATTGCGTAGTCGAGGTTTTGAAGTGAGTTGGTTAGGTACACGCAACGGATTGGAAGCCGATGTTGTGCCAAAAGCAGGTTTTGAAATTGATTGGATTAGTATTTCGGGGCTTCGAGGCAAGGGTTTGTTAGGCTGGTTAAAAGCACCTTTGAGAATTTTTATTGCGCTAATGCAAGCGCGACGTATTCAACGTTTACGTAAACCTCAGGCAGTGCTCGGTATGGGTGGTTTTGTGACAGGACCAGGCGGATTGATGGCGTGGATGTTACGTATTCCTTTGTTGGTGCATGAACAAAATGCAATACCCGGTTTAACGAATCGATTACTTTCAAGATTTGCAAACGTTGTAATGGAAGCTTTTCCTGGTTCATTTACTCGCAAGGATGTTAAAGATACAGGTAATCCCTTGCGCAGTGGGATCACCCATACGCAGCTTCCAAACGAACGATTTGCAAAACGCGAAGGTGCAATCAATCTATTAGTCATTGGTGGCAGTCTCGGCGCTGTCGCGCTCAATAAATGCGTGCCGCAGGCACTGCGCAGTATGCCAGAAAGTTTACGTCCACAAGTCTGGCATCAGACTGGAACAAAGCACATTGAGCAGACTCAATTGTTTTATCAAGAAGCTGATGTGAAAGGTCGAGTGGTCGCTTTTATAGACGATATGGCCGAAGCCTATGCCTGGGCAGACTTAGTGATTTGTCGTGCAGGTGCGTTAACAATTTCGGAACTAGCCGCTGTTGGTGTAGCCTCAATCTTGGTGCCGTATCCTTTTGCAGTGGATGATCATCAAACAGTAAATGCACGGTATTTAGTTGATTCAGGCGCTGCCTTATTGTTGCCACAAAATAAATTAGATGAACAAGCCCTCGGTGAAATTATCCGGCGACTTGCCAATGATCGTGAACGACTATTGGAAATGGCAAATGCCGCGCGATCATTGGGGCGACCACAAGCCACACAAATGGTCGCCAACTTGTGCCAGGAGGTCATGGGTGTTTGATCGTCTGTACCAATTTAATAGTAAACCTGACAGTAAAAATGTTGATCGCATCAAGCATTTGCACTTTGTTGGTATTGGTGGCGTAGGTATGAGCGGAATTGCCGAAGTATTTCTAAATTTAGGGTTTCAAGTTAGTGGCTCAGATTTGTCGGAAAATATTGCGGTGCAGCGATTAGCTAGTCAAGGTGCGGTCGTACATATTGGTCACGATGCAGAGTTTGTTGGTAATGCCGATGTGGTGATTACATCGAGCGCCGTGAACGACTATAACCCAGAAGTCATTTTTGCACGTGAACAGCGAATACCGGTTGTTCCACGTGCGGCCATGTTGGCCGAATTAATGCGATTTCGTTTTGGTATTGCCGTTGCCGGGACTCATGGAAAAACCACTACAACAAGTTTAGTTGCAAGTATTCTTGCGGAAGCGGATCTTGATCCGACCTTTGTGATTGGTGGCAAGCTCAATAGCGCAGGTAGTAACGCTCGCTTGGGTGCTGGGAAATATTTGGTAGCCGAAGCTGATGAAAGCGAC
>JAOUJM010000297.1 GCA_029883265.1 Gammaproteobacteria bacterium | reverse complement strand
GTCCTATTCGGAGGAGTTGGGTGGTTCATCGTCAAACCCATCCAGCAACTACAACATCAAACCAGTTTAACTAAATTCAAGGTTTCCGATTTCCAACTCGTGAGTCAAAAACAGCAATCCTCAGGTCCGCCACGCCGTGACCTGTTTGATGCTCCGCATCTACGGTCGCGATCCATTGTAAAGGGAGAAACCATTTCTGCTGCGAAAACGATTCAAGCGCAAGTGAAGCCGAATCCAGCGCCACAGTTTATTGAGAAACCGAGTGCATGGTTGGATGAAGTTAAGTATGTGGGTTATTTAAAACAACTCGATTCTGTCCAGGCGCTGATCACACATGGCGATGAGGCCATCGTGGTAACGGTAAATCAGCGGGTGGGATCCCATTATGAAGTAAAGCAGATTACCCCAGAGGCGATATACTTTTATGACCAAAAAACACAGCAGTCGTCAAAAATTGACATAAATAGTGCAGGATAAGGGTGAAAAGATTGAAAATAAAAAGATTACCTAACTATTTCTTTGTTATGTTCACTTCAATGCTGTCGGCTTGTGTCAATTCGCCGGTGCAAGTGAGTAACGATCACATTGCAAATGGGGATTATAATAAAGCGGTTATTGAATATCGAAAGGCGAGTATTGATCATCCCAATAATGTGGAATACCGTTCTCGGTTGGAACAAATAGAGTTGAGGGCGGCCGAGCACTATTATCAGCTTGGGCTGTTGGCAATGGAAACTCAAGATTTTCCTGCTGCAATCGAGCACTATGAACAAGGCCTAGTTGCCATCCCCAAACATCCCAAATTAATTCAAGCCTTGAACCAGGCCGTTGCGCTAAAAGAGGCGCATTTTCTTGAACGCGAAGCGATTAATCTTTTTCAGGCAGGCAAAACTCAAGAAGCCTACACCCAAGTGAAAAAAGCGTTGGAACTGGTGCCCACATTAAAGAGTGCACAAGGGTTAGCGAAGGAAATCGAATCACATTTAAGTGATCAATCGCAACAGGTGTTGGGACCTTTTCAAAATTCAAAACCGATAACTCTAGATTTTCGAGGCACGGATATTCGCACGGCATTTCAGTTTATTGGAAAGTCAAATAATGTGAACATTATTTTCGATGAAAATATTAAAAGCGGTTCATTAACATTGTCTGCAAAAAATGTCAGTTTTGAACAAGCGCTTTCCCTGATGATGAAAACTACCCAGACGTTTTACAAAACCATCAGTGAAAAGACGCTGATTATTATTCCAGAGACATTAGAAAAACGCCGGCAGTACGAGGATTATATTATACGCACGTTTTTTCTCACCGCGATTCGAGCAAAAACCATGCTTGAAATTATCAAAGGTTTGCTGAAAGTCAACAGTGTCATTATCAATGAGGCGATGAACACCATCATCGTGCGCGACACTGAGCATACGATTAGTCTAATCGCCAAACTTATCGAAGCCAATGATCGTAAGCCCGCGGAAATGATATTGGAAGTTGAAATCTTAGAAGTCAATCGTTCCAAAGCTGAGCGACTGGGTCTCGACTTTGGTGGATACCAATTGGCGGCTTCAATACCATCCTCCGAAATTATCACACTGAATGATAATATTCCCAATGCCTATGGTTCCTTGGCTACCTTGACGTTGCCTGCGTTAACGTTTCGGTTTTATAAACAAGATGTGGATGCAAAAATCCTGGCCAACCCAAAAATACGGGTGATTAATGCAAAGCAAGCCAAAATTCATATTGGTGATCGAGTGCCGCTGCGTGCCTCTACTATTACCGATGCTACCGGGCAAGTAAGAACCACCTACGACTACAAAGAAATTGGTATTCGGCTATTAACCGAACCTTTTATTAATTTAGATAACTCAGTCGAAGTGAAGTTGTCTTTGGAAGTCAGTACACTGGGTGAAAACATCGGCACGGTCGAGGAATCGGCCTTTCGCATCGGAACTCGAAATGCGGAAACCTTTATGCTGTTACGCGACGGAGAAACAGCAATATTAGGTGGACTGATTCGTGATGAGGATCGTAACACCCGTGTGCGCATACCTGGCTTGGGGGATATACCAATTTTTGGTACCCTTTTCAGCAATTTTGATCGCTCTGGTGGTCGCACCGACATTTTGTTAACCATCACGCCGCGGGTGGTTCGCGGTTGGGACATCCCGTCGCCGGCTGCGCGTGAGTTTTTTTCGGGTAGTGCGGAAACTTATATGACGCGTTCGCTTTATGCAGAGAATCTATCCAAAAAGAATCGCCTGCGAAAATCAATTCAGCCACCGCAAACAACAATTGCCAAGCGGCCAAGCCCCGACGTCCGGAAGCAACAAAAACCACTTTTTCTTTTTGACGAAGCAGTTTATGAAGCTAAAGTTGGAGATTCGTTACTGGTAAACATGCAAGCCGAACTAACAATGCCCGCCAGTGCGCTGACGTGGACGGTGGTTTACGATCCCAATATTCTGCAATACGATGCCGCACCATCGAATGTCGCAAATGATTTACCACTAAGCCATAACGCGGATCAACCCGGCCAGGTTAAATTCCAAATACGTCAATCAGCATCGAGTCAGACAGGTATTCTCATAAAAGATCAACAACTCGGTCAGCTTCGCTTTAAAGCAAAACAGCGGGGAATCGCGTATTTAATTTATCGTGCGACCGAAATGACCGACCTACAAGGACAGAAACGAGATGCACAAGTTAAAGCCGCTCGTATTATTGTCAGGTAGATCGAGCACTCGTGGATTTACATTGATCGAGTTGCTGGTGACACTAACAATTGTTTCAGTTTTAAGCCTAATCACGTTGCCATTTGCAGAAATGACTGTGACCCGGACGAAAGAACTAGAACTCAAACAGGCCTTACGACAAATGAGAACGGCCATTGATCAATTCCACGATGACGTGAAATCGGGCCGTATATCGAAGCTTAATGACAAGGTGAGCGTGAACGGTTTTCCGAAGGAACTTAGTGTGCTGGTTCAGGGTTTACCAACAAATAATGCTCAAGGATCGCAGCGCCGGTATTTACGTCGGGTACCACTGAATCCATTTGCCCGTGCGAGTGATTCTCTTGACAAGCACTGGATGCTGCGTGGTTACCAAGACCCAGCCGATGCACTTTTTTGGAATGGTGAAGATGTTTACGACATACAAGCGATTACCGATAGAGTGGCAATTGATGGAAGCCAATATAAGCGATGGTAATGAAAAACAAAATGCAAACCAACGGTTTTACGTTGATCGAGCTGATTACAGTATTGGTGATTATCGCTTTGCTTGCGAGTATTGCAACGCCGATTGTTACTCATTCCATAACCCGGGCCAAGGAATCGGCACTGCGCGAAAACCTGCAGGTCATGCGCAAAGCCTTGGATGACTATTTTGCTGATCAGGGTCGTTATCCTCAGGCGTTGGATGAGCTTGTTGAAAAACGCTATTTGCGCCATATTCCAAATGATCCGATTACCGAATCCAAATCCGTTTGGCAATTTAAGTACTACCAAGGGGATGATGGTGGCATTGAGGACATTCATAGCGGTTCGGATAAAGTCGCTGGGGATGGTAGCCGTTATCGTGAGTGGTAGGTATATTCGGAGTCAATAATGGTTTCAAAGCAAGCGCCCCACGTTCAAGTCGGATTTACCATGATGGAATTGTTGGTTGCGCTAGTGATTGTTGGTTTACTCGCCGCACTAGTGGGCCCTGTACTATATCAACGTATTAATCCCGCCAAGCAATCGACGGCAAAAGCGCAATTGCAAAATTTCAGTACCGCATTAGACACTTTTTTTGTCGACAATGGCCGTTTTCCTACAGCACAGGAACAGTTCGAGGTACTGGTAAAGCGAAATGAATCGCTTCCTAACTGGCAAGGCCCCTATCTGAAAAAATTGCCGCCCAAGGATCCTTGGGGTAATCCCTACCACTACATCATACCCGGTGAGCACAGTGCTTACGATATTGTGTCCTATGGGGCAGACGGCGCGGAAGGCGGTGAAGGTGACAATGCAGACATTAGCAGCTGGCAGACAAACTAAACAAAGTGGATTTACTTATCTTGTCATGCTCATCGCTGTAGCGGTTTTGAGTATCTCCAGCGCAGTCACCAGTGAAGTCCTATCAACCTCCGTTTTGCGAGACAAAGAAACAGAATTGATTTTTCGCGGTCAGGCTTATCAACGCGCCATTGAATCTTATTATCAAGCCCACAGTCGATTCCAGTACCCACGACGATTAGCTGATTTGGTGAATGATCCCCGTTTCCCTAACACCCATCATTTGCGTCAATTATACACCGATCCCATAACAGATCAGGCATGGTTGTTAATCCATTCACCCGATGGCGGTATTACTGGTGTGGCGAGTTCCAGTCTTAGACAACCGCTTAAGCGTGCAAACTTTTCTGATGAGTTGATTCACTTCCAAGAATCAGTTTCATATCAGGATTGGCAATTTATTTTTGTGCCAATTCAGGCAGGCGAATAAACGGATTAGGTAACAATTAATTGAAACCAAGACTGGTTCACAAAACCGTTGTGATCGAAAGCGCATTGAAAGTGCCAAATGGTTGACAAAAGCAATGTGCGCACGATCACATTAAGATCACAAAGGTATTGTGGTCACGCAATCTAGGCCGTTAACTTTCGGTGGAAACAGTAGCAAAATGATTTTGCGTTAATAAAATTAAAAAGAAGGTTAGGTTTATGTTAAAACAATACCTAGGCAAAATCTATCTCGCGGGTTTGTTTGTTTTGATCGCCGCCGGTGTTACCCTGGTTGTGCAAGCCGCACTTAGTCCATCGCAACTATTTAAACTCAATCCGCATACGATTGAAACACAGCCCGGTTCAAGTCTATCCAGTGAAACCAAACAACTAGAACTCGACACGATTAACAATTTAATCGATGGCGACGTAACAACTGAATACACGGTATACGATGAAAGTACAGTCACGATTGAATTCAAAAAAGAAATTCAACTGGCCCAGTTTAAGCTGTTTGCGGCGGCGCCCAATATCGTCAATGTGCAAAAACGTCAGCGAGGTGTATGGGAAACAGTGAATGCATGGCAGTCATTGGATCTCAGTGGTTTGGATTCGGTTTGGTCGGTTTATCAATTAGAAGAGGCCGTTGAAGCTGATGCGATTCGTTTTGAGTTTTTACCGAAAACTGCAAAAGGTAATAAACAAAATCAACCCACGGGCTTAAAAGAAATTGAAATCTGGGCACAAGGGGAGCGCTCGGTTATTGCGGGATTTTCGCAGCTATTGGATGCGATTGAGAACGAGAAGACACCTGCGCAAATATCCGTTCTAATGGCTACACCGGAACAAGGTGTGATTGGTCCACTGGAGCTACCGCCAAGCTCGCCTTTTCTACCAGATGATGACAGTGATAATCAATTTATATTCACTATCACTCAACCGGTTCACACCATCACCCGCGCGTGGTTGCATTATCAACTCCACGGTCTATCTCATTGGGTTAGTACAGTAAGAACCATAA
>JAOUJM010000296.1 GCA_029883265.1 Gammaproteobacteria bacterium | reverse complement strand
AATAATTTGATCCAGTCGTTCACCAAACTCAAATTCCGCACCAGCCATAAAACGAGTACCCATAAATAAACCATAAAACACCGCCACAATAATGATTACACTGACTATCGCTTCACTGGGATAAACAAGAAATTCTTTCCATAGGCGTTTAAGTTCTGCCCTAAACTGATTCACGATGCCGCTCCTCTCGAATAATTTTCATAAAAACGTCACTTAAATTGGCATCAGCTCGGCAGACCGATATTATTGGAAGTGGCTCCAATTGATGTAATACCGCATAAAGCTTACTCATGCCGCCAGGTACTAATAAGCGCATGCCATCATCAAAACAGTATTGTTGTAGATTTTCGCTTTTACTCTTAGGTAAAGGCGTTTCAAGGTCAATCTGAAAAATATCAGTGCTTGAATCGGCAATTAAATCGTTGGTAAATCCCGAACGAATGACTTGCCCCTGATTGACAATCACTACTCGATGTGAAATCGCCTCTGCTAAATCCAATTGATGCGTCGTCAATAACACCGCCCGGCCTTCGTCAGCGATTTCTTTGACTAAATCCTTAATTGCCTGTGCTGACTCAACATCCAAACCCAGCGTTGGCTCATCAAGCAATAATAGTTTGGGCTCATGCATTAAGCTCATGGCAATAGCAACTTTTTGCTGCATTCCTCGCGATAGGCTCTGCACCTGTGCATGGCGTTTATGTAACAAGTCAAATCGTTGCAATAATGCTTGCGAGCGCAGTTTAGCCGCTTTGCTTTTAACACCGCGCAGCACCGCAAAATAATCTAAATTTTCTTGCACCGTCAGGCGCCAATAAATATTACGATTGCCTTCTAAAACCGCTCCCACATCTGCTAGGGCCTGGTAGCAACTATGGGGACTGCGACCGGCAATATTGACGCTCCCGTGGTCGGGCCGAATTAAACCGGCAATGATTTTAATACACGTGGTTTTACCCGCACCGTTGGGCCCAAGAAAAGCCACAATTTCACCAGCATTGATGGAAAAACTGATGGACTGCACCACCGCAATTTTCCCTTCCGGCGTTTGATAAAATTTGTCGATGGCCTCGACATTGAGTATCGATTGGTATTGATACACCTATCACCTCCAGCAATTAAGACAAACCTATTGTCGTAGGCTAAGCTGTTGAAGTAAAAGGTTTTTGGGTGCTTGCCGATCGAACAGGACTAATTAGTCTTGGCTTTGCACAGGTTTTGTTGCTGGCGATAAGCCGACGGGGTTATACCGGTCGATTGTTTGAACAAACGATAAAAAGCCGACTTGGATTTAAAACCTACTTGCAAGGCTATGGCAATAATCGCACTGCGCTGCTCGGTGGGATCTGCTAATAAGCGTTTGGCTTCCTGGATGCGATAATTATTCACAAAATCAAAAAAATTCTGTTCCACAGTTTGGTTCAACACTTGGGATAATTGATGATGTCCCACATTCAGTTTGTTTGCTAGTTTGGGTAAGCTTAAATTTGCATCACAATACCATTTCTCGGCTGGCATACGAATGAGTAGTTGTTGCCGTATGTGTTGGGCTTGTGATTGAGTCAATGAAGATTTGGCATATTTATTCTCTGCATCAGGTGTTAACTCGGACGGCTTCGTCTGCAAATTTTCTAGTTGTTTCAAAGTTTGCACAACGCCTGGCTGACGCAAGGCCATCAAAGCCAAGTACAACACGGCCAGAGACATCGCCACAGGCATAACTACCGGTATGGCATGCACAACAACAAGCGTCTCATCTTGGTGTTGGATTAGCTGTGCTTCATTGCTTAAAGAAAGCGTACTTGCTAATAACAAAACGCTTAATGCAAGCGCAATAAAAAATAAATGATTTAGCCAGGTCAGGTTGATTTTCTCAAGACTGGAAAATGTGGATTTTATTTGTTGGCGATAAGTTTTCAAACGTTTATAAATAGAAACCGCATAAAAAAACGGCAGAAACAACACCAAGGTTTGAGTCAACACCATACCAACTTGAAACCAAACAAATTTCGATGCCGGTTGCATTTGCTCAACCACAGCAACAGGATTATTTAATAACAATAATTTTTGTTCAGGTGATAACGTGTACACTGGAAGTACACATACAAAAATTAAAACAATCCACAAAAAATGCATAAATCGCTTTAGTGTTAAACAAAAATCAGGATTGCTGATTAACTGTACATAAAAATAAAGCAAGGGACCATAGGCAATCGTCAACGGCGTCACCACCGCAAGCCAATGAGGATACTGCTGGATTAGCTGACTTTGCAGCAGAAAATAATCAAACAAATCCAACGCAAAAACAAATAGAAATAAACCCAAGAAAATGTTTGCGCGTCGATTTACTTGCGGCAAACTTAAAAGTGCAATAGCTAGCACCAAGGCCTGCAAACTGCCAAATAAATATAAAACTGATAAACTATCCAATGGGACTAACTTCCGATGGAAAAACTTAGTTTAAAACAAATCCACAGGCACAACCATGCTTGCAGTCAATTTCTGCTACAAATTAAAGCATTACTCGCGTTTTGGTTTTTTCTTTAATTTGCGCTGCAAGGTACGGCGATGCATATTCAACTCGCGCGCTGCTGCGGATATATTGCCATCACAAGCGGCCAGCACTTTTTGAATATGCTCCCATTCAACGCGATTAACTGACATAGGCTTAGTTGAAATCGGCGCATCCGAATCCCCTTCAACTCGATCAAAGGCCGTAACCACGTCATCCGCATCGGCAGGTTTAGTCAAATAATGGGTGGCGCCCAATTTTATCGCTTCCACAGCCGTCACAATACTGGCATAACCCGTGAGCACAATTATCGTGGTATGCTCATCCAATTCCTTGAGCGCTTTAACCAAAGTTAATCCTGAAGGGCCCGGCATATTCAAATCAACGACGGCAAACTCAGGCGGTTCCGGCTCTGCAAGTTTGATAGCATCTGGCGTGTTGTGTGCCGTTTGCACATGATAGCCGCGCTTCTCTAATGCACGCGATAATACATGGCAAAATATTTCATCGTCGTCGACGAGCAATAAACTTGGTTGATTGTCTAGATTCATATTCATTCAGACTTATTCAGATGTTTTAGTAATTAATGCCGCCAATGGCAAGCGAACACTCACACAAGCACCACCTTGGTCTTGATTTTCTATTTTCATTTCACCACCCAAACGCTCAAAAACGGCCTGTGCCAAAAACAAGCCGATGCCGTGACCTTCTTTTTTAGTAGTAAAAAACTCTTGTCCAAGCGCGTCAATACTGGTAGCAACAAAACCGTCGCCTTGATCAACAATTTTCAAATACAAATTATGCTGATCCCAATGCGCTTGAAATGCAACATAGTCTGGCGATGCGTCGGCTGCGTTATTTAAAATATTGGTAATGGCTTGAGCCAGCGTTGCATCTGCCATGATATACAAATCACAATCATAAGGCGTTATGGTTTTTTCCATGTGAACACTGGGACGCATATTTTTCCAGTGCAACAATACTTCATCAAGGAAATTTTGCAGTCCTTGACTACGTCCACCCTCAGCACGCGATTGACCCGCACGGGCCGAAAGTTGGGTTAAGGTTTTTTTGCAACGATCCACCTGGTCACGCAAGATCTGGGTATATTCTTTTAATTCTTTATCTTTATCTTGATCTGCGTGTTGACTTAGTTCGTTGGTAATCACAGCCATGGTGGATAAAGGCGTACCTAATTCATGAGCTGCGCCCGCGGCAAATGTTCCAAGTGCAATCAAATGTTCATCCTGCAAAGCCCGCGCTTGAGCGTCGGCCAAGGCTTGGTCACGTAAGCGAATGGCTTCCGCCAGTTTCACCACAAAAAAAGCAATGAGACTCACGCCCACCAAAAAACTCACCCACATGCCAAACACATGAAAATTCATAAACTCGGTATCACTTAAATGCACATGCGGCAAGGGCACATAGAAAAACATTAATAAGGTATAACTACTCAAACACAATAAGGACATGACCCATGCATAGCTGCGATTCAAGCTTGTCGCAGCGATTACCAGTGGCAAGAGCAATAAAGAAACAAATGGATTATTTGCACCACCGGTCAAAAACAACAAGGCCATTAACACTAATACATCAATAACCAAATGCAAAAAGAAAATACGCGAATTAATCTCGGCATGTTTTTTTTGTTTTAGCCAGGCGATGAGATTGACTACACCATAGGTGCATATAACACCCACTAAGGGCCACAAAGGAATCGCCATTTTAAAAAACTCATGCGCAGTAATGACGACAATGACTTGACCGAGAATGGTAAAATTTCTCAAAACAATCAGTCGATGTAAGTTATGCATGATTAACCTTTGGTTTGAATCCCGCGTCTCGACGCATGAAAATTAATCTTAGCCTATTTTAAAATCGAGAACCTAACATAGCGTGAATCCGGCTTGATTATCCGCGACACCCGGCATAGACTATCAGACTTAAGCAAGAACCAAGCTTTATCACAAAGTCATCACATTTTCATTAAAAATGCTCTGCGACAATTTGTCGCTAGTCGCTATTGCTCAAACATCTATAATTTGAATCATACCATTTTTGGATTTGAATCTCGCGCTTGCGAGATCAATGGCAAACCAATTTCTATGATGATTGGAACCAGTCCAAAAATTGAAAACGAGGAATCATGGGTTTGCGCAGTTTATTAAGCTGTATTTAAACTCTACTATGATAGAGTCGCGCCACAATCCACTAGAGATTAACAAAATAATTTAGATCGTAAAGTAACGTGTGAGGGAGTAATTTAATGAAATTCACAAAGCGTCTGAACAAGACGGGTTTGGCGATGACTATCGCCAGTGCAGGTCTTTTAGCCAGCAGCAATAGTATGGCTTCCGATCCTAGCCATTTAGAGCATAATCATGGCGCGGGCACTTTTATGGTGGCCACAGAATTCATGAATATGCGCATGGACGGCAATATTTCAGGCACAAAAAATCCTGGAAAATTGAAAGGCATGAAAGCTCAAGGTGGCCAAGGCTATATGGTCGAGCCCACACAAATGGATATGCAAATGTTCATGCTCATGCCTATGTATAATGTCACTAGTGATTTTAGCGTGATGCTCATGGCCAACTATATTTCCAATTCCATGGAGATGGATACAACCGCAACTGGCACACAATCCATGTCGACCAGCGGTATCGGTGATACTCAATTATCATTTGATTATAAAATGTTTGATCAATCACTCGCAGTTGGTTTGGGCGTTAACATTCCAACAGGAAGCATTACTGAAGAAACGGAAATGACCATGATGATGGATCACGATATGGGTGGTGGCATGGTGCACACCATGGCAATGGAACACAGTATGCGCGCGCCGTATTCCATGCAGTTAGGTTCGGGCACTTATGATTTCAAACCATCCTTAACTTATCTTGGTGCTTTTTTTACTTGGCGTTATGGTGCACAAGTTAGCTACACTTATCGTAGTGGCGAAAACTCGGAAGGCTATACCCTCGGCGATAGTGCTGACGCCATGTTGTGGGTACGCAAGGCGGT
>JAOUJM010000064.1 GCA_029883265.1 Gammaproteobacteria bacterium | reverse complement strand
AAAACATACCTTGCAATACCCGATCTTCAGGAAAATAAGGCTTTAATTCTTCTTGCGTAATTGCATATTTATGTTGACGAAGTTTTTCGCTGTAGTACGCGACATCCCAGGATTCTAGTTCATCGACCTCGAAATGCTCTTTAGCAAAGGCTTTTAATTCTTTTAACTCTGCATGCGCAACCGCAATGGATTTTACTGCTAGATCATTTAAGAACGCCATGACTTGATCAGTATGGGTTGCCATTTTTGTGGCCAAGGATTTTTCAGCGTAGTTATGAAATCCAAGTAACACCGCTGACTCATGACGCAACCTTAAAATATCTTGCATGAGCTGAGTATTGTCCCACTGACCTGCATTGGGACCTTCGTCGGAAGCACGTGTAACATAAGCCGCATACATTTCTGCACGTAGTTCGCGATTATCGCAATAACACATGACAGGGTAGTACAAGGGAAACTCTAGATTCAACATCCATCCCTCATGCTCCTCTCGTTGCGCGGTTTGTTTGGCTAAACCCATAACACTCTCCGGCAGGCCACTTAATAAGCTTTCGTCTTCAATTACTTTTTTCCAGGCGTTGGTCGCATCCAAAATATTCTCTTCAAATTTGGAATGTAGATTTGACAGTTGTTGCATGATTTCTTTGTAATGATCTTTTTTGTCGGCCGTTAGCTCAACGCCAGACAAACGAAAATCACGCAATGAATTGTCGATTATCTTTTTCTGCGCCACACTAAAGTTTTGATACGCGGCACTTGCTTCAATGGTTTTGTAAGCGTTAAATAATCGCTCGTTTTGCCCCATTTCCGTGGAAAATTCACTCAGTTTTGGAATACAGGCGTTATAGGCTTGGCGCAATTCATCACTATTGACTACGGAATTCATATGGCTCACCGGCGACCAGGCTCTGCCCACCCACTCGTCTAGTCGCTCAAGTGGTTCGATTAAATTTTCCCAGGTATAGGCTTGGGTTGCATCCAATAACTCATTGACTTTAATACGACTCAAACGCAATATTTCATCAATTGCAGGTTCAACATGTTCCGGTTTGATTTGTGAAAAGGTTGGCAATCCCCGGTTATTAAATATTGGATTGGATGCTAAACTATCGTTCATGTACTGTTTTACCTCGTATTTTTTACCTGCAAAAAAGCGTGATTTACAATCATAGGCGATTCACAAGCAAGCACAAGACCTATTTAAAGTAACTTAGGAATTAATATGGCAGAACATTTTGATTTAATCGCAATTGGTGCCGGTAGTGGTGGTTTATCCGTTGCGGAAAAGGCCGCCGCTTATGGGAAAAAAGTTGCAATCATTGAAGATCATAAGATCGGTGGTACTTGTGTTAATCAGGGATGTGTACCGAAAAAAGTCATGTGGTATGGCGCAAATCTCGCGCATAGTATCGAAGATGCAAAAGATTATGGCTTTGATATTCAAAACAATGGTTTTGACTGGCCAGCAATCGTCAAGGGGCGTGAAAATTATATTAAAGGCATCAATAACTGGTATGACAGTTATTTAGCCGATAACAAAATTCACATTATTCGCGGCACCGCTACATTCAAAAACAAAAACACGTTGATTGTCGCTGACCAGGAATACACCGCAGACCATATTGCAATATCAGTGGGCGGTGTGCCAATAATTCCTGAAATTCCTGGAGCAGAGCTGGGTATTAGCTCAGACGGATTTTTTCAATTACAACAACAACCCAAACGTGTAGCGGTAATTGGCTCAGGCTATATAGGCGTAGAGCTCGCAGGTGTATTACAGGGGTTGGGCAGCGAAGTCAGTCTGGTCTTGCGTGGCCAATCGGTTTTAGCACGATTTGACTCCATGTTACGTGAAGTACTTACTGAAGAATTACTAAGCTCTGGCATTTCCCTGCTATCTGGCATGAAACTAACCCATTTAAGCCAAGCAGACGATGGATCAATTAGCCTAAATTGTGGCGATGGCCGCGCTCACCAAGGTTTTGATGCCGTTATTTGGGCGGTTGGACGCAAACCACGCACCGATGAATTGAATTTGTCCGCCGCTGGTGTAACTGTAAATGAACAGGGTTTTGTTCCCAGTGATGAATATGAACAAACCAATATACCCGGTATTTATTCCCTAGGTGATGTTAACGGTAAGGCAGCACTCACTCCGGTTGCAATCGCCGCAGGTAGGCGCCTAGGCGACCGTCTGTTCGGTGGCCAAAGTGATCGAAAATTGGATTACAGTTTAATACCAACTGTGGTTTTTAGTCATCCACCAATCGGTACCGTTGGTTTGAGCGAAGCAGATGCGAGGGAAAAACACGGGGATGCAGTGAAAATTTATCAGTCACAATTTACTCCCATGTATCACGCCTTTACCCGTCACCAAAGCAAAACCGGCTTAAAATTAGTGTGTGTGGGTGCAGAAGAAAAAATTGTTGGCTGCCATATTATCGGCTTAGGCGCCGACGAAATGCTTCAAGGCTTTGCAGTTGCAATTCGCATGGGTGCATGTAAAAAAGATTTTGACGATACAGTGGCGATTCATCCCACCAGCGCTGAAGAATTAGTCACACTACGTTAAACGAGGTTTATATGGCAATTCGAGACTTCCAAGGCCACTCACCACATATTGCAGCAGGCGTCTATATCGATGAAATGGCGTTAGTCATCGGTAAAGTCAGTATAGGTGCGGATAGCTCCGTCTGGCCTATGAGTGTTTTACGCGGAGACGTACATTCAATCAGCGTTGGCGAGCGTAGCAATATTCAGGACGGCTCGATTTTGCATGTAACTTCTGACAATGAATTCACTCCAGGTGGATATTCTTTAACCATAGGTAATGATGTCACCGTCGGCCACGGTGCAATCCTACATGCTTGCACCATCGGCAATTTCTGTTTGATAGGCATGGGAGCAACAGTTCTTGATGGTGTTGTAGTTGAAGATGAAGTGATGGTGGGTGCTGGAAGTTTAGTCACACCTGGCAAGGTTTTAAACAGCGGTTATCTTTACGTCGGCAGCCCGGCTCGACAGGCCCGAGCGCTCAACGACAAAGAAAAGAAATATTTGCACTACTCATCCCGACACTACGTAAACGTAAAAAATCAACACATGTGCTAATTCATTCACAGATCGCCGTTTATCTGTAAACTGGTTCAAGCCTTGCTTTGAATTTCTGACGAGATAACAAGCGTTTAGTCAGTAATAACAAAACAAGCCCAACATTGGATTACTTTATGCAAAATAATCGGCGTTTATCTAATCGAAGAAAAATTATCACGGACGTGGTTTTACGGTGTCCTCTGCTGGGGCTGGTTCGTGGTTTAACTCGCGATTTAAGTGAACAAGGTGCATTTATTGAAACGGGTAATGTCACTTTACACCAACAGGATTCAGTCGAAATTTTTTTCCCTGAAGAACTGGAAAATAAGCGCGTTATGCGCCAAGTACAGGCACAAGTCGTGCGAGTCACTGGGGACGGAATCGGTTTGGCATTTCATAGCCCGCTAACTGACTACAAAAACTAATTTAATAGCAAAATTATGAACAAATATCAGAGAAGCGCCTAAACCCAGCTTTGTTTCTTTGATATAGTATTGAGTTTTAAAGGATTTGACAGATCGAAGGAAGTTTTGGGGACTATTATGAAATCAATCATCGCTGGTATCATTATTTTTTGCAGCGCCTTACCATTGGCGCATGCTGCCACCCAGTATGTCAAAGACACTATATTTATCCAATTACGATCCGGAAAAGGTGATGAGTTCCGTATATTAAAAGCCTTAAAAAGTGGCACAAGGCTTGAGGTTATTGAGCAAAGCGACGATGGTTATGCGTTTGTACGCACCGATGAGGGACTTGAAGGCTGGGTACGTGATAAATATCTCAGCCCAGATCCAGTAGCTGCTGATCTTTTAGAAAAAGCCAATCAAAAAATAGATAAGCTAGTCGGCGAAAACGAAACGCTGAAACAACGCGTGTCCGTGTTACGTCAAGAACTTAAAGAAGCTAACAAACAAGTGAGTAGTTTAGATAAAGCTAATACTCAACTTGAAAAAACCAATGCCAAAATTTCAGATGTGGCTGCTCGCCCTATGGAAATTGAGCAACTCAACCGGGAATTAGGCACTCGCAATGAAATTATTGAAAAAGAAATCCTTGAATTGCGGGAAATTAATCAAAAACTCGAAAAAGGCACCACCCGTAAATGGTTTATGACAGGTGCGGGAGTTATTGTCTTGGGTTTAGTCATTGGATTAATCATCCCTCGCATACGTTGGCGACGTAAATCCGAATGGATTTAATCAGAAATTATTACGTTTAATTCGCAAATACTAATATTAAATAATTATCACAATTAGCCTTGCTTTCCAGGCTATCGTCGTTATACTGCCCACGAGTTAACACCGTATAGGACTAACTTGCATGGTCAGTAAAAGCTATATTTACCGCATGTTTGCCCGATCCCCGGTCAAACCCCTCCAGCAACACATGGAAAAAGTGGTGGTCTGCGCCAGAGAGCTCAACGCATTATTTGAGGCCGTGGTTCAAAAAGATCACCGCAAAGTCAAGAGTTGCCAAAAACGAATTTCCAAATTAGAAACCGAAGCCGACGTTCTTAAAAAAGAATTACGATTACATTTACCCACGGGAATTATGTTACCGGTTTCACGTCAGGATTTACTCGAAGTGCTCACCATGCAAGACCGCATCGCCAATAAATCAAAAGATATTGCAGGGCTAATTGTTGGACGCAAAATGCAGTTTCCTGAAGAAATGCATGACTCATTACGTGATTTTGTTAAACGTAGTATCGATGCAGTCGAACAAGCAGAAACCACAGTTAACGAACTTGACGAGTTAGTTGAAACTGGATTCAAAGGCTCAGAAGTCAAACTTGTTCAATCAATGATAGAAAAACTCGACGAAATTGAATCTGATACCGATCGCATTCAAGTGGACGTACGCGCCACCTTATTCCAAATGGAAAAAGATATGCCGCCGGTCGATGTCATGTTCATTTATAAAGTCATCGAATGGATTGGTGACTTAGCTGACTTAGCACAACGCGTAGGAAGTCGTTTGCAGTTGTTGCTCGCACGATAACAAGAGGTTCGTAATGGAGTTTGGTTTAGCTTTTCTAATTCTAGCCATTGTTTTCGGTTTATTCATGGCCTGGGGTATCGGCGCAAACGATGTTGCCAATGCCATGGCTACATCCGTCGGCTCACGCGCAATTACCATAAAACAAGCTATTATCATCGCTGCTATTTTTGAGTTTGCCGGTGCAGTACTCGCAGGCGGTCAAGTCACAAAAACCATACGCAAAGGCATGGTCGATTCTGAATTGCTCGCCGCCACACCTGAGCTATTAGTTTATGGCATGTTAGCCTCGCTCTTAGCCGCTGGGATATGGTTGTTAGTGGCCTCATTTAACGGCTGGCCTGTTTCAACTACGCATTCAATCGTTGGCGCCATTGTCGGATTTGCTGCAGTGGGTATAGGTGTCGATGCAGTACATTGGGCCAAAGTCGGCTCAATTGTCATGAGTTGGGTGATATCGCCCATCACATCAGGCATTATCGCATATTTATTATTCACTAGCGTACATCAACTCATACTCGACACTGATGATCCCATAAAAAACGCAAAAAAATATGTACCGTTTTATATTTTTCTCGCCGGTTTTATTATTTCCCTGGTAACCGTTTTCAAAGGGTTAAAACATATTGGCTTGGAACTCAGCACCGGCCAAGCGTATTTACTGGCATTTGCCATTGGGTTGGTAATAACGCTGATTGGCGTGTATTTAATAAATCGATTGGATATTGACCCTGAAGCCGACAAAGATTTTCACTTCACCAACGTGGAGAAAATTTTTGCCGTATTGATGATGATTACGGCTTGCGCCATGGCTTTTGCGCATGGCTCAAATGATGTTGCCAATGCGGTTGGCCCGGTTGCCGCGATTGTAGGTGTTGTGGAAAGCGGTGGCGAAGTTGCGCAAAAAACCGCAATGCCACTTTGGGTGTTAGCACTCGGTGGTGTTGGTATTGTTTTAGGTCTCGCCATGTATGGACATCGCGTAATCGCTACTGTTGGTTCAGGCATTACCGATTTAACACCTAGCCGCGGTTTTGCTGCAACATTAGCAGCCGCAACCACCGTCGTTATCGCATCTGGCACCGGCTTACCCATTTCCACAACTCACACATTGGTCGGCGCGGTCTTAGGTGTTGGTCTTGCGCGTGGTATCGGCGCACTGAATTTGAAAGTCGTTCGCACAGTTTTTATGTCGTGGATTGTTACATTGCCAGCGGGCGCCATTCTTTCGATATTTTTCTTTTTTGTGCTAAAAGCTATATTCAATTCTGTCGGGTAAGCACCTATGGATCACTATGCGGTTTTTGGTAATCCGATTGCGCACAGCAAATCACCCTTGATTCATTCGCTGTTTGCGCAACAAACTCAACAAGCCATGGACTATCAATCAATTCTAACCCCCATCGGTGGTTTTTCCCAAGCCGCAAAAGCCTTTTTCCAACAGGGCGGGAAGGGTGCAAATGTCACTGTACCATTCAAATTTGATGCCTACGATCTAGTGCAGCAATATTCTCATCGAGCACAAACTGCACGTGCCGTGAACACAATCAAGTTACTTGAAAATGGCGAATTTTTTGGTGACAACACCGACGGAGCAGGCTTGGTTCGAGACATTAAAGAAAATCACAATCTTCAACTAAAGGACAAAACGGTTTTAGTATTAGGTGCAGGCGGTGCTGTCAGTGGTATTATTCAACCCTTACTTGAAGAAGCGCCCCAATCAATACTCATCGCCAATCGAACCGTTGAGAAGGCACAGAATTTATTGAACCGATTTGACAGTTCAATAATTGATGCTTGTGGCTTTAACGATGAACGACTAACAACTTCATTCGACATCGTGATTAATGGCACAGCGGCAAGTTTACACGGTGAAAATGTTGCCGTTCCAAGCAAATCCATTAAAAATGCTTTTTGTTACGATATGATGTACGGCGCAGAACCTACCACCTTTATGCTATGGGCTAACACGAATGGCGCAAAACAATGCTGTGATGGCCTAGGCATGTTAGTCGAACAAGCGGCCGAAGCATTTTTCATCTGGCGTCATGTGCGCCCTGAAACACAATCAGTGATTCAACAACTTCGCTCACAACTCTAAATTGAAATCCATTTCCTGCTGCACAAAAGCTTCAGCATCATCCGTCGAGAACTGCACACCAATCCCCAATAGGCGCACAGCGCGAGCATCTTGTTTTCTTTTTTTGCGTAAGAGCAATTGAAATACGGTTAATGTTGCATCTCTCGCACTATGTTGCGTACTGGATTGCTGGAAATCAGCATATTTAATTTTTACAAATACCGTTTTAATCGAACCTTTCAAACCAGGTGACAAACCATGCATACGCCGTAACAACTCCTGATGCAAGCGAATCAATACAGATTGCAGCTCAGATTCATCATCAATATCCTGCATAAATGTATTTTCAACGCTTAATGATTTGCGCTGATACGATGTCGAAACCTCACGTTCATCCTGGCCACGACTTAAAAAATATAGCTGATGGCCAAAACGTCCAAAATGTTCATTTAACCACGCATAAGGTTTGGCTTGTAGATCAGCACAGGTTTCAATATTGAATTCTGCTAATTTTGATGCCGTTGCTTTACCCACACCAAATATTTTTTTGACCGGCAACCCCAACATAAATTCTTCTATTTCTTCGGGACGAATAACAAATTGTCCATTGGGTTTTTTCCAATCACTGGCAAGCTTAGCGAGAAACTTGTTGACTGAAATACCTGCCGAGGCACTGAGCCCGAGATCCGAATGAATTCGCTGACGCAACTCCCGTGCGATTAAACTTGCGCTGCCATTGCAATGCATGGATGTACTTACATCAAGAAATGCTTCATCCAGGGATAAGGGTTCGACTAGATCAGTATAATCAAAAAACATGGCCTGAATCTGTTGCGAAACGGATTTATACTTTTGCATATTAACTGGCAAGACAATTAAATCCGGACATAAGCGCATGGCATAAGCCGTCGCCATGGCCGAATGAATGCCAAACTTACGCGCTTCATAATTGCAGGTGCATAACACGCCACGACGGTCAGCCGCACCACCCACCGCTACTGGCTTCGTTTCGAGCTGTGGATTATCTCGAATTTCGATAGCCGCGTAAAAACAATCCATATCCACATGAATAATTTTACGAATATCCATGGATCTATTATAAATGATTTATTCGATTTGACTGAGTAATTGCTCAAGTGCTTGTGGATAAGCGACACCGTAACCTTGGGCATAATCAATACCAATATCGCTTAACACTTGTAAAGTTTCCTGATTTTCGACAAATTCCGCAACAGTTGCAATTTCCATAGTCATCGCCACTTGGTTAATCGCCGTGACCATGGCGTGGTCCACCGTGTTGTTTGCGAGGTCTCTCACTATGCAACCATCGATTTTTAAGAATCCCACGGGCAAATATTTCAAATAGGCGAATGAGGCCATGCCACTACCAAAGTCATCTAAAGAAAAATGACAGCCAAGTTCAGTTAACGCATTCATAAATTCAACTGCTTTTGCCAGATTTGACATGGCCGCTGTTTCGGTAATTTCAAAACACAATTTGTTTGCATCCAATGTTCGTGTCTTAATTGCCTGGATTAGAAATTTCAGAAACTCGTCACTAGAAATCGAATACGCTGACAAATTAAGCGAACAAAACCGTACCCGCGTCTGTACTGCTGGATTGGCTACAATCCAATCCAAAGAATGATTTACCATCCAGCGATCAATTTGTTGGATCAAGTTATAACGTTCTGCCGCAGCAATAAAACTCGCAGGGCAAATTAAAGCACCATGTTGATCGACCATGCGAATTAAAAACTCCACAATGGGTAAATGGCCAAAACGATTATTTAAGGGCTGTATTCGTTGATAGGCAATTTGAAAATGATTATGTTCCAAGGCCGATTGAATTCGTGCAATCCATTGCATTTCCCCGTGACGTCGCATTAACTCTTCATCTTCGGCATGATAAACATGCACCCGATTGCGACCACTTTCTTTAGCGATATAACAGGCTTCATCAGCGCAACTTAGCGCGGTTGCTAAATTTGGTATTTCTTCATCGAGTAGGCAGACGCCGATACTCACACCAACCGTGTAAATACGTCCCTCCCAAACAAAACGAAACGAATCAACTGCGTGGCGAATCGCATTTATTTTTTCCATAGCAAGATTAAGTGCTGAATGGCGAATAAGCACACCGAATTCGTCACCACCCAGACGGGCCAAGGTATCTTGTGAATCAAAAATATTTTGCAACACCGAACTTAACTGCTGCAGCAAGGTATCACCTGCAACATGACCACAAGTATCATTTATCACTTTAAACTGATCAAGATCGAGGTAGCATAAAATATTCTGTTTGCCAAACTCCATTGACTCGGTTAACGCCTGTTGTAAACGGTCTTCAAATTCATAACGGTTCACCAAGCCCGTAAGATTGTCGTGCTTGGCCAAATAATTCATTTTGCGGGCCATGGCGCGTTGCTCTGCCACATTTCGAAAAACAATGACTGCACCGTCGTAGCGACCATTTTTTATAATGGGATTAATTGATAAATGCACTGGCACGCTAATTCCATCTTTTCTCCACACTATGCGAGTATCATCCTCAAAACTTTTTTGCTCAACAATAGCTCGATAAATCACGCACTCGCTTTTACTATTAATCGTGCCATCTTCTTTACTATGAAATAATAATTCATGTACATCACGGCCCTGCAACTCTTCAATACTAAATTCTAATAAAGAGATGGCTGAATTATTAGCAAATGTGCACCGCATAAATGGATCAATACCGAGAATACTTTCAGAGGTCGAGTCCAATAATAAGCTCACATGTTCGTGCAAGTGGCGCAGCTCACCTTCTGTTTTACGCAGTCGACTTAGATCTCGTATACCCATCATAATACCCAAGGGTTGTTCTTGTTCATCACGCACAATACGCACTCGTATTTCCATTGGAACCCCCATGCCGTTAAAAGGATTGGAAGGCTCCATAATGAATGTTGTGTCCTTTAACGCACGTCTGGCTTTACATACCGGACACGGTGATTGCTCACCATTCGGGTGCATGATTTTTGTAATTTGTTCACCAATGACTTGTTGTGGCGTAAGGCGGGTGAAGTCATAAAATGCTTGATTGGCTGTCAGTACTCGATCATCAAGGTCGAGCAAGTATATCGAATCTTCAATCGAATCCAGTGCCACTTGCCATTCAAAATTGGTTTTAAGCAATGCCGCTTCAATTTGTTTCTGGTCACTAATGTCTTTAATTGTGCCTTCAAGCTGAAATTCGTTTTGTTTCTGCTGAATCACATTTCCACAAATTGAAACCCACACACTATATCCTTTGTGATGCCACAATTTGCTTTCAAATGGGGGACTCAGTTGTTCACGCTCAATATTAAAATGCTCCAGTAGTTGCGCACCACAATCGACAACCATGAATTGACTAATCGGCCTCCCTAACACCTCATCTGGACGATAACCAAGCACCGATTGAACATTGGGAGAGATATGTGTGATGTACATTTGTGAATCTGTTTTAAAATACACATCCTGCATACACCGCAACAAAGAATCCAATTGATCGAGTAACGGCACATCTTCTCGCTGCCGGTGAGGCGCGAGATAAGCCAAGGAATGTGGCTGTTCAATGCTCATACCAAAATACACTTGGCCGTCAAACAATTTAACTTCGAAGCGCAATCTTAAACTCAGGGAGACGCCGTTTAGCTTGACACAATCCACCACTAATTCAGGATTGATCAAGCACACATCCTGGGACTGGCTAAGGCTATCCAACAAATTCAATACTAATTTCCGTTTGGAGCTTTGCACTAAATCAATAAATAGTTGTTCATACAATTCAGAGCGAGCACAGCAAAATAATTCCGCTGCACTACGATTTGCTGCAATGATTTGCGTTTTTTGGTTAAGAATTAGAAGGGCATTAGTACTTAGTTCTAAAAACCAAGGACCATCGGCTGCAGCGCGATCCTTCTGATCTGCAGAGTTCAACATAGCGAGGCGTTACCATTAAAAAAACAAAATGTGAGCCCGCATCCTTGCAAACAAGCGCATCCTGCGGTGAAGTATCATTAAATAAGACTTAATATAGCTAATGAAAATAGGGAGTCAAATTAATTGTAAACTTTTTTAAAAACTTTTTAATTTTCCGGACTGATTGATCAAAGAGAAACCAACTAATTCTTGCTTTAACTGTTTCCCCAATGCAATCACTTTGAATTGTTCGCCCATGTCTTGCGGCATTAACAATCGTTTCACGGGTTGCACTAGACTTAAAAATCTTTTCACATCGCTTTGATCAAGATTTTGCAGCTTTTCCTCGATACCACAGGCTGTTAAAAAATGCGCTTGGGAAGTATATCCCAATAAATCGAATCCGATGTTTTCTGCTCGCTGTGCGAGATCGCTAAAATCTACATGTGCAGTTATATCTTGCAAACCGACATAAACAAACGCATCGTCATGCACCCGATGCTGGTAATGGCAAGCCAAGGTACCGCGTCGGCGCTGTGGATGAAAGTATTCATAATCGGGATAACCATAATCGATCAACAAAACCAGACCACGATGCAATATTTGATACACACTTTGCAACCAAGGCTGAAGGCTTGTATTAATTTCCACATCAATAAATTCACTTTCCATGTCTTCGACTAGATGAAAAATTGATTGCATGTGTTTTTTTATATCAACATTTTTCAAATCTTGCTCTACATAAACAAACTGATCAGCGTCAAGCGCCACCATTAATTGTTTAAACTCCCCATGACGATAAATCCGTACGCGTTCGACCGGCATGGCATCCAGGACTTCATTGGCTAATATAATGCCTTTAAATGATTCATCATCGGGTAAAGACTCGATCCATGTCACGCAATCATATAAATGCGGTGCTTTTGTTTTTAGAGTTTGTTGCTGGCGCTGGCGTAGTTCAGGGCTTAATTCCAAAATAAAGTAATTTTTTGGTAAACACTTCAACTGTTCCAAACTCAATAGTACATCGGCAGCCATCACCCCACGTCCTGCGCCAAATTCAAGAATATCGGCTGAGTGATTCATTTCACGTATCACCTGGGCGCATTGTTCAGCCAAGCAATGGGAAAACAGCGGCGTCAATTCAGGGGCCGTTACAAAGTCACCACCCTCACCAAATTTATGACTACCAGCGACGTAATAACCCAATCCTGGCTGATATAAACACATTTGCATAAACTGGGAAAAAGAAATTTTCCCCTGATGTTGCTCAATAGCTTGAATAATGATGGCTTTTAATGCATTACTTTGAGCTAGCGCGTATTTATCTGGTAGCGGAAGCTGGGAAGCGTGTGGATTCATAGTCACTACTTAATGTTGGATGAAAAAATATGCAAGATAATACAGACAGCCTGGAAAACAAAGTCGTGCTCATCACTGGAGCCGCCCATCGGGTGGGCGCGGCTATGACACGACGCCTACATAGGCAAGGCATGCGCATTGTTATTCATTATCGCCATTCAAAGCAAGCCGCTGAAGCCTTGCAGCAGGAATTACAACAAACACGCCCAGATTCGGTAAAGTTGGTTGCGGCTGATTTAAGTCAATTCCAGGACTTAGCGCTCTTGGTGAAAAATAGTATTGCTTGTTGGGGGCGTCTCGATGCTTTAATCAACAATGCCTCCAGCTTTTATCCCACGCCCATTGGCACAGTTAAACTTGATCAATGGGATGATTTAATGGCAAGCAATCTCAAAGCGCCTTTTTTCCTCGCCCAAGAAGCGGCGACGGAATTAGCGCAACATCAAGGTTCAATTATCAATATTGTTGATATTCATGCAGACAAACCACTAAAAAATCACCCGGTCTATTGCATGGCTAAAGCAGGATTAGTCATGATGACTAAATCCTTAGCGCGTGAACTAGGCCCAAATATTCGCGTCAACGCAGTCGCACCCGGCGCCATCCTATGGCCTGAAGGCATTGATGAGCAAACCAAAATTGAAATTACCGGACGAACCGCTTTGAAGCGCAAAGGCAATCCCGACGATATCGCTAAAGCAGTTCAATATTTATTAAAAGATGCCCTGTATACCACTGGGCAAATCCTGTCTGTTGATGGTGGGCGATCATTGAGCCAATAACGCTTCAAACTCGACGATCCATAAATCCTGACCACTGGCATCAAAGGATTGCCAAAGATTTGCATAGCTTTGGCCACAGCTTGGGTCAATACGATCAGGCGCAATATCCGCTAATGGGCGTAAAACAAAGGCATAACGATGAATTTCATCACGCGGTAGTTTTAGATCTGGCGCATCGAGCAGCAAATCGTCATATAACAATAAATCCAAATCAAGACTACGAGCCGCGAATTTTGCACCACCACGAATACGGCCATTGGCAGCTTCAATTTCACGTAAATGACGAAATACTTGCCACACATCTGCGTTGGTATCAAATGCCACGACTAAATTAAGAAAGTTTTCACCTTCAAAACCGACCGCCACACTTTCGTATACCGGAGAAATTTGCAATTCGCCATAGGCTAGCCGTAAAGCCATCAAAGCAGATCTAACCTTTTGTTTAGGTTCGATATTACTGCCGATGCTGACAAATACACGAGCCATTATGTGCGCGCACCTCGCTCAATCAAAACGCCAACATTTTTTGAACCTCGAACCGCACCAGGTTTGGAAATACGTAATCGCACCCAAGGCACTGAAAATTCCTCACGAACGATCTGGGCTATACGTTCAGCCAGGGTTTCAACGAGTTGAAATTGAGATTCTTCGACAAAGGCAATAATACGCTTGGCAACAGCCTTGTAATTCAAGGTGTCATCAATATGGTCAGAGCTGGCAGCCTTGGCAATATCGGTCGCCATTTCCAAATCAATACTTACCACCTGACGAACCCGGCGCTCCCAGTCATAAATGCCGATAACTGTTTCGACCCTAAGGTCTGAAAGAAAAATAATATCCATGATTAACGCGACTTCTGCTGAAACAGCCACTATAATCCCATTCCGGTTTAAACAAAAGTGATGCTAGCCGTGACCGCGCTTGATATTGTCTTAATTGTTGTTGCTTATCTTTTTGGTTCCTTATCCACCGCAGTGATAGTTGCCAAAATCATGGGATTTCCCGACCCTCGTACCACCGGTTCAAAAAATCCAGGCGCTACCAATGTTTTACGCCATGGCGGGAAAAAAGCCGCTGCTTTCACTTTATTAGGCGATAGCTTAAAAGGTGTAATCCCGGTTTTAATTGCCAAAGCCATAGGCGTAGACGATTTGGTTTTGGCTCTGGTCGCACTAATGGCCTTTCTGGGTCACTTATTTCCAATATTTTTCGGTTTTAAAGGCGGAAAAGGTGTCGCTACCGCTCTAGGTGTGTTGGTCGCTGTGTCCTGGCCGGTAGGATTGTTGGTTTTAGGCACCTGGTTGATCAGTGCATTTATTACTAACATATCTTCCCTGTCAGCCTTAATTGCTTCCTCGCTTGCTCCCGTTTATATTTGGTACATTACCGAATCTAAAGAGCTTTTTGCCTTAGGCGTGGCCATGGCCTTGTTAATAATCATTCGCCATCACAGTAATATTCGCCATTTGTTAGCGGGTACCGAAGGTCGAATTAAAGAAAAAAAATAGGCTTACCTAACCAGCAAAGCCTGGTATTTGATAAAATAAACCTTTTTAGACCCCTGCGGAGCCACGAGTGAAACAACAAATTGCCGATTTGGTTTACCAAGCGCTTATCAGCTTACAAGCGCAAAATAAATATACCCTGGAATTTGATAATAATATCCAAATTGAACGCACTCGCGATCCCAAACATGGCGACTTTGCCTGTAATATTGCGATGCAGTTGGCCAAAACCGCAAAAACCAACCCACGGGAGCTTGCTCAGGCCATCATCGAACATTTACCTGCCTCCGATTACCTGCGCACATGTGATATCGCTGGACCCGGCTTTATTAATTTTGCACTAGCGGCTGACGCTCAATATTTGGTACTAAATAAGATATTCAAACAAGCTGAAACCTTTGGCACCAGCCAAACAGGCGTAGGCGAAAAAATCATGCTTGAATTTGTTTCCGCCAATCCTACCGGGCCGTTACATGTCGGTCATGGACGAGGGGCGGCCTATGGCGCAGTAGTTGCCAATTTATTACGTGCCGTCGGCTACCAAGTACATTGTGAATATTATGTTAATGATGCCGGGCGACAAATGAATATTCTTGCGGCCAGTGTTTGGCTACGTTACCTCGAAGCGTGCGGCGAATCTTTTGATTTTCCCAGCAATGGCTATAAAGGTGAATATATCCGCAGCATCGCTGACGAATTACGGCAGCAACACGACGACGAGTTACGTCATAGTGCAGATTCTGTATTTGCAAATCTTCCAGCCGACCTCTCTGCGACCAATCCTGAAGGCGACAAAGAAGCGCATATCGACGCTATCATCGAACGTGCGCAAACTCTACTAGGTCATAAAAACTACCATGTGGTTTTTGGTGCCGGACTCAATAGCATTTTACAAGATATTCGTGACGACCTAGCCGAATTCGGCGTGGTCTTTGATGAATGGTTTTCCGAACGAAGCTTAATGGACAAGGGTGCCGTGCAACACGCGCTGAATGTTCTTAAAAAGAATGATGCAGTATACGAGCAAAACGGTGCTTTATGGTTTCGCTCAACTAGTTATGGTGACGAAAAAGATCGCGTGGTGGTTCGAGAAAACGGACAAACCACTTATTTTGCTTCCGACATCGCCTATCATTTAAATAAATTCGAACGTGGATTTGATAAGGCCGTGGATATTTGGGGAGCTGATCATCATGGTTATGTGCCTCGCGTTAAAGCCAGTCTGCAAGCCATGGGGGCTAATGCAGCAGCACTGGACGTACTCATGGTGCAATTCGCTGTGCTTTACCGCCAAGGTGAAAAAGTGCAAATGTCCACTCGTAGCGGCGAATTCGTCACCTTGCGCGAATTACGCGAGGACGTCGGCAATGATGCCGCACGTTTTTTCTATATAATGCGTAAATGCGAGCAACATTTGGACTTTGATTTGGATTTAGCCAAATCAAAGTCAAATGAAAATCCAGTTTATTATATTCAATATGCACACGCACGTATCTGTTCGGTATTTAAGGAAGCCCAGGAAAAAAACATGAGCCTCGACGCCGCTATTGCCAAACAACATTTGTCAAAGCTGGATAATTCACACGAACATGCTTTATTAAAAACCCTAAGCCGTTTTCCAGAAGTCGTGGAAGCCGCTGCGTTGAATTATGAGCCTCATCAAATTCCGCATTATTTGCGTGAACTGGCCAATGATTTTCATACCTATTACAACGCACATAAATTTCTAATCGACGACAATGAATTACGTCATGCTCGCTTATACCTAATCCTTGCGTGCCAGCAAGTCATTCAAAACGGCTTGCGTTTGATCGGCGTATCAGCGCCGGAGGCAATGTAAACCGGGATGCCAAAAAAAGCCAGTTATAAAAAGTCTGGCGCAACTACTTTGCGCAAAGATGTTAAGCCCATTCCACCTTGGGTTTGGTTATTGACCGGTGTTTTAGTAGGTGGTTTTGGTTCATTTGTGATTTATTTGCAAACCGGATTCGACCCGAAAACGTATGGCATAAGCAAACCTATTCCCGATAACAAAACCGTCGAATCAAAGACCAAAACGTCAGAACATGGTGATGACAAACCAAGATTTGAGTTTTATACCTTATTGCCTGAATTAGAGGTTTTAGTGCCGAACAACAATCAAGGTGACGAATCCAGAAAAAACGCTATCGATGAACCAGGCAAATATGAACTGCAATCAGGCTCATTTAAAAACCATGCCGATGCAGATAAACGTAAAGCCAATCTAGCATTGCTCGGCATCACTTCAAAAATACAAACCGTTGAAATTAATGACAACGAAACTTGGCATCGGGTAAAAGTCGGCCCTTTAACAGACTTACAAGAACTCAACCGCATACGTGAGTTACTCAAACGCAATCAAATTGATACTTTGCTCGTCAAAGTCAAAGGTTAAAATATGAAATTGAAATTCACCCTCTTACTTTGTTCGTTTCTTTTAATATTGAGCGCTTGCGGTATCGACAAAGGCCGCGAGGCGGAAGCCAACAAATTAGCACTCAACTATATTACCACAGTGCATGAAAAAGGACTTGATCAAGCGATGCCTTTGCTAAGCGATGATTTTTTCCAACAACGCTCACGCAGTGGCTGGAAAGAGTATTTTACATATGTTAGAAAACAGCTTGGTGCAACACAAAAAATCAAATTAAAAAACAGAATATCAGACAATCGATATAGTGGTACTTTTTATATGTTTCAGTTTAGCAATAAATTTGAACACGGCTTTACCAAAGAAATGGTCACCATTGTAGATAAGGTTGACAATAAAGGCCCTCTCAAAGTATTTGCTCATAAAGTTGAATCCAGTAAATTAAGCGAAAACTAACTCATGAAAAAATCAAAAAATAGTTTACTTGCAATCATCGCTGTCATTTTTTTAGGCATTACCTGGTTTTTTATTGCAGAAGAACCGCCCATACTTAAGCTTCCAAACGATTGGGAAGGCATCATAATAGAATCGCCACCAACACCAGCCCCTACGTTTACATTTACCCAACACAATGGCAAGGCGTTTTCCGAAAAAGATTTTCTCAACAAATGGAGTTTAATATTTTTTGGTTATACGAATTGTCCTGATGTTTGCCCGAATGCAATGCGAGTATTTGCACAGATGGCTCAAGACCCAAAACTACCCGCCACTGAATTTATTTTTGCCACAGTCGACCCAAAACGTGATAACACATCACGAATTGCAGAGTTTGTAAATTTCTTTGGTAAAGATTTTATTGGCCTAACCGGGGACAAAAAGGAAATCGACAAATTTGCGCGTCCCTTTGGGGTCATTTATGACTACGAAGGCGATGTCAATTCACCTGATTATATTGTCACTCACTTCGCTGCTATTTATGTTATCGATCCCAAAGCCCGTTTGCGCGCATATATATTACCACCTCATAACAAAATACGAGTACAAGAAGCCTATGAGCTCATTCGCAACTATTACGAATAAACGCCTGACAGGATTTTTTTTCAGTTTACTACTTAGCGCAAATAGTTGGGCGCAGACACAACCCGAGCTTGTTGATGCTTGGATTACTGCGGCCCCACCGGGTAGCCGCAATTTAGCTGGTTATTTTATATTTGAAAACAAAACAACAAACAATTTCAAAATAATAAAAGTAAAAAGCCCAGCCTTTGAAAAAGTGGAAATGCACCAGGTCAGCTTTCCCAATGGCATGATGCGAATGACTGAGATTGAGGAACTTGCCCTTCCCGCAGGGCAAACCGTGGCGTTTGAGACCGGCACGCGTCATTTAATGTTAATTGGTCCCAAACATGCCTTACCCATAGGCAGCAAAGTTAAAGTTGATTTTAGCTTGAATAATGGCGAAATTATCAACGCACAATTAGACGTTAGGCGTTAAGCACCACAACAACGTTTAAATTTTTTGCCACTACCACAAGCACACAAACTATTGCGCGATAGCTTTTGCACACGCGCTTGCTGCAAAGGCTCACCTTTTAAATAAAACCATTGATGATTTTCAAAAACAAATTCGCTACGTTCGGCTAATTTAGCACTGCGACCTGATTCTTCATAACTCGCTACAAAACCTACCCATGCGCGTTCAGCGCTATCTGAAGAGGTATTCGCTTCAATAATTTGCAATCCAGTCCAGACAATATTCCTGTCGATTGCAATGTCTTTAGGGCGTGTTTTTGTATGCCATGTCTGAAGAAGATAATCATTTTCACCCAGCACATATGCCGAATAGCGTGAACGCATTAATATTTCTGCTTTTCCTGGCAGCATAGATTGAAAAAGATATTGCCCACAGCAATCCACTAGTTGTTTACCAGAGCCACACGGACAAACTTGCATCAAACTCATTTTTGATAAACTTTGCGTTTAAATAAATCATGACGCCGACTGACAAGACGATCGAGAAACAACAAACCATCGAGATGATCTAATTCGTGCTGCACTGCCCGCGCCTCAAATCCCTGCATTTCAAATTGTTGCTGCTCTCCGTAGATATCAAATGCACTTAAATGAATACACTCTGCACGTACCACGTTCCCGGTGTAATCCGGTACTGACAAACAACCTTCTCGCCCAGTGACCAAACCATCCCATTGGGTGATTTCCGGATTAATCAACACCAAATGTCCGTGATGCTTAATTTTTTTACGCGAAGAGACATCAACAATAACAACCCGTTGGCTAATTCCAAGTTGCGGCGCAGCTATACCCACCGCACCCGGCCCTTCAGCCATGGTATCTTCTAAATCCTGCACCACCTGGTGCAAACTTGAATCGAATTTGACCACCGATTCAGCTTCGGTTTTCAAACGAACATCAGGATAAGTTAGAATGTTTTTTATAGGCATGACTAACCAATTAAGGTTTCGATAGGATTAAGTGAAACATCAAGTCCGTTTTTATCCAAATCTACAATTGCTTTTTCCAAGGCCTCGATACCTAGAGTGGCGCATCCTTCAATTTGCATGACATAAATTGGTGACTGCTCACTCCCAGCCACATCCGACTCCAAATCTAATATACTCAAACCGGCTTTTGCCAAGGCTCCAGCGACTTGTGCAACAATACCAGGACGATCAGCACCGGACACATGCACACATACATCAGGCAAAGAATGAGCGTGCAACTGTCCCTCTATTACATCCACATGTACTCGTAAATCCATATCGTCGGCTACCGAGCTCATCATCGCCTCCAGTTCCAGCGCATCACCAGCAAAAGCAACCATCATCATAATGCTAAAATTCCCGCCAAGACGCAGCATAGAGGCCTCACCAAGCTCACAATTCGCTTCATATAATTGTTGGGTCACCCTCGCCACAATATTCACTTGATCTTTTCCTACAACTGTCATCATAAACCATCGATTATTCATTTGGATTACCCCATTCAAATGCGCATTTGTGCATCATAACGTTTATTCAACATCGAACAAGTTTTCAAACAGCTGAAGTATCTACTGCACAAATTTGCCCCATATACAGTGCTAAGGTAAAATTCGCCAACATCAATACAAAACAGCTCGCTCAGGATCCGGCACCGGCCGGTTTTTTTTGGTTAATAAATTGAAAGTATTATGAATTATCTAGCAGAAGAAAAACGTCTCATTAAGTTTCTAGTAGCCTCCGCAGCCTGCTTTTTTATTGGCACTGTTCACGGGGTTTTACAAGTTGTTCGACCCATACGCCATTGGCTCGACTCCATCGGCAGCCCATATGGTGGCCCAGGCCACATGATTGATCCTTTAGCCCACGCCCATATGAATGTAATTGGCGGGGTAGTCATATTTCTAATGGCTGGCACTTATTTCATGTTAGGCCGTATTTCGCAAAAACCCCTGTATTCTTATAAATTGTTAGAACACACCTTTTGGTGGACATTTATTGGGATTTTGTCTTTCTATTCGGTCTTGATGGTGTTTGGTTACTTAGAAGGCGTGGCTTTACTCGAACATGGCACTGAAGCTCAAGCTGAAATACATAAACATTATGGACCCTTGATAACCATATCCGCAAATGTCATGGGCCTAGGTTTCTGGATATTCTTTTTTAATGTCTTTAAAACATA